>JADHTT010000033.1 GCA_016784825.1 Campylobacterales bacterium | reverse complement strand
TGATCCTTTACATATTGAGGAGCCAACTTTATCTGTAACATTTGCAGTTAATAACTCTCCACTAGCTGGAACTGAAGGTAAGTTTGTAACATCTAATAAAATTCAAGAGAGACTTGATGCAGAGATGAATACAAATATTGCTATGAACTATAAACCAAAAGGTGATGCAGCATTTGAGGTAAATGGTAGAGGTGAGTTACAAATTACTATTCTTGCTGAAAATATGAGAAGAGAAGGTTTTGAATTTTCTATCTCTAGACCAGAAGTAATTATTAAAGAAGAAAATGGTGTAAAGATGGAGCCATTTGAGCATCTTGTATGTGATATTCCAGATGAATTCTCTGGTGGTGTTATTGAAACTCTTGGTAAGAGAAAAGCTGTAATGTCAAATATGGTACCTATGGGTGATGGACAAACTAGAGTTGAATTTGAAATTCCTGCAAGAGGACTTATAGGATATAGAAATGAGTTCTTAACAGATACAAAAGGTGAGGGTGTTATGAACCATTCATTCTTAGAGTTTAGACCATATTCAGGTTCAGTTACATCTAGAAAAAATGGTGCACTAGTTTCTATGGAGCAAGGTGAAGCTGTTGCATACTCAATCTTCAACTTACAAGATAGAGGTACAATGTTTGTATCTCCTCAAGATAAAGTTTATGGTGGTATGGTTATTGGTGAAAATGCAAGAGAAAATGATCTTGATGTAAACCCTGTAAAAGCTAAACAGCAATCAAATGTTAGATCAAGTGGAGCTGATGAAGCTATTAAAATTATTCCAGCAAGAGCTATGTCTTTAGAGCTTGCTTTAGAGTGGATTGAAGATGATGAGCTTGTAGAGATCACACCTCTTAATATTAGAATTAGAAAAAGAGATCTAGATCCTAGTATGAGAAGAAGAGCTGCAAAAGCTAAAAAGCATGCAGACGACAAATAAAAAACTTGGTGTAAATAACCCTTGTCCTTGTGGAAGTGGTAACAAATATAAAAAATGTTGCCAACTCTTCCATAAAGGTAAACTTCCTAAAACTTCATTAGAGCTAATGAAATCAAGATATGTAGCATATATTATCTCAAATAGTGACTATATAATAAAAACAACACATGTTAATAATCCAGATTTTACAATTGATATAGATAATTGGTCAAAAGATATATTAGAATTTTGTTATCATTCAAACTTTGAAGGTTTAGAGATTGTAGAATTTATAGATGGTGATTTAGAGTCTTTTGTGACATTTAAAGTTGCTTTGACAATAGCAAATAAAGATCAGTCATTTATAGAAAAAAGTAAATTTGTAAAAGTAAATGGTATGTGGCAATATCATAGTGCAGAGGTAAATTAATGAATAAAGAAAATAAAAGTGGACTAGACGATAATCAAATAAAAGATGTAAGTGCAGAAATTTTAGATCATATGATGTACCCTAGAAATTATGGTAAGCTTGAAGAAGCACAGGGTGTAGGTATGTGTGTTGATAAAAAAACAGGGGAATTTGTAATGTTATATATTAATATTCACAATGATATTGTTAATACAATACAGTTTGGTGCAAATGCATGTCAAGATACAATAGTTGCAGGATCTTTATTTACGGAAATGGTAAAGGGAGATAGCCTCAAAAATGCTATAAGAGCAGCTAAACTTATGGATGAGAAGCTAGAAAATGCACCTAAAAAACAGCAAGCTTGTTCAAGATTAGTTTTAAGAGCTTTTGATGCGGCACTAATCAATAGAGATAATCAAAATAATGGTAAAGATGAAGAGTTTTTTACTATTGATCTAAAAGAAACTTGTGATATAGACGAGGATGTAAAATAATGGATTTAGCTAATATATATAAGGTCAAACATGAACTATGGTTAAAGGTGCTATTTGCATCATTTGCTATTAAAGATGACAAAATCAAAAGTGAGATATATGAGTTTTCGCAAATTCAATTTAGACACTTAAAATGGCTATCAAATGGATGTAAAGATCAAAATGTAAAATACGATTATAATAGGCTTGAAATTGACTGTAAGCAAAATAGTAATTTTGACTACTTCTCTTATATAATCAATGAGATTAAAATATCAATGAGACAATATGATCAATCGGTACTTTTTGCAAGAATTATTTCTGATGAATTTTATATGATTCAAAGATTAGAACTATTATTAGATAAAGCTTCTAATGATGGTGAAATAACAGCTTTTAATAAAGAAAGAATATATGAAAATAAAAAGCTTGATAAAACATCTACAGATGCTTTTACAATTTTTCTTTTTGAAGAGACATACAAAGAGTATGAACTTATTTTAGTATACAGTTATATGCAAAACTATACTGAAGATATTACACTTTACAATGTATATCAAGATCTAATTGATGAGTCACTATATCATCTTAAATGTTTTGGAAATATGCTTTCAAAGATGGGTATATTATCAGTACCAAGAATAGTAATAGAATCAATATATCAAAGAGATGATATTGAAAAATTCTTAGTTGATGGGATTGCTGAAGAGGAAGCTGCCAAAGAAGAGTGTATTAAACTATCTCAAGCTGTTAAAGATGAAGAGTTATCTAAGTTTTTTGAGTATATTAATTACCAAGAAAACTATCATATAGAATTAATGCAAAAAGCTATTAAGGCTTTAAAAGAAAAGTAAAATGAAGATACTCTTAGCTCCAGCAGAGATTAAAAAAGAAGGTGGTGACCAGTCACCATTTTGTAAAGATAATTTTAGTTTTCCAGAAATTTTTAATAACAGAGAAGAGATTTTAGACCACTATGAAAACTTATTAAAGAATTCTTCTATTGAAGAACTTTCAAAGTGGTTTGGTTTAAAAAATATTAAAGAGCTTGAAAAATATTCAAAAACTTTAAGAGATAAGCCAACAATGAAAGCAATTAATAGATATACGGGTGTGGCTTTTGAAGCACTTGATTATAATAATTTAAATATTGACTCTCAAAAATATATTGATGAAAATGTACTTATCTTTTCAAATTTATTTGGTGCTTGCATGGCTTCAGATTTAATACCAGACTATAAATATAAGCAAGGTGCTAAGTTAGCTGCTATTGATGTTGAAAAATATTATAAACAACATTTAAAAGAGACACTAGATAAGTATCTTGGTGATGAGGTTATTGATATTAGGGCTGGTTATTATGATAAGTTTTATAAACCAGTTGCTAGTACCATTACATATAAGTTTTTAAAAAATGGAAAAGTTGTAAGTCATTGGGCTAAGCATTATAGGGGTGAACTTCTAAAATATATTGCACAAAATAATATTCAAAACTTTACAGAACTTATGCAATTAGAGATTCCAAAACTAAAGCTTGTAGAGATTCAAGAAAAAAAGAATATCAAAACTTTAATTATGGAAATTCTAGAAGATTAAGCTTTATTTACCGAATTACTATAATCATGTAATTCTTTAAATATAAATGCCTCCATGATATCTTCAATATATCTTTGCATAGGGGCAACTAATACTGCCATACCAAGCTCTTCAAATGGCCAAACGTGTTCATTGTGATCTTTTATAATTACAACATCCATCCATTCCTCTATCTCGTCTTTTGTATTATAAAAAGATGTATTATGAACTCTACCCTCATCAAATTCTAACAAAGCCCATTGTTTTGCTTCATCAATTGAAACTAGCTGTGCTTCCTCTTCATCATTACAATCTACTGGTATTAAAATTAACATTTTTTATCCTCTAAGTTATATTTGTTGATTATAGCAGAAGTTTATTATAGTTTTTGATATACTATCAAAAATAGTACAAAAGGTTAAAGATGTTTACAGGATTAATTAGAGAAATGGCTACAGTTGTAAATTATTCAAATAGTGTATTAACTCTAAAAGCCAACTATAAACCAAAAATTGGGGATAGTATAGCAATTAATGGTGCATGTTTAACCGCTGTAACTGTTGGAAATGGAGTATTTAGTGTTGAATTGTCTCCGGAATCAGCAAATACTCTTGCTATGGAAAACTATAAAGATAAAGTCCATATGGAACCAGCTATGATGATGGGTGATAGATTTGAAGGACATATTGTGCAGGGTCATGTAGATTGTATAGGGACTGTAACATCAATTAAAAATAATGGAAACTCAACAGATTTTTTTATTAAAATACCATCAGAATTTATCAAGTATGTTATACCTAAAGGTTCAATAACTATTGATGGAATTAGTTTAACTGTAAATGATGTTGAAAAAAATAAAAATCAATTTAGATTAACAATAATACCACATACTATAAAAAATACACTATTTCTAAATTATAAAACTGGTTCGAAAGTAAATGTAGAGACGGATATGTTTGCTAGATATGTTTATAATATGTTTAAAAAAGATGACGATGAATTCACTTGGGCAAAGGCAGATAGGGCACTTTTTGCTTATTAATTTTTAGATACGCCCTTAATTAAATAAATCTATCATCAGATCTTTTTTGCATTATCGCATCACTACTTGATTTCATCCAACCTGATCTTGTGTCACTATCTATTTTGTCAAAGTTTTCAATATATGGCTTTATATCAAGTAGTGGTGTGCCATCTAGTATATCAATGCCTTTGATGATAACATTGCTACCTTCTACAGATATAATTTCAACTATTGATAGTCCGATACTATTTGGATGCATAGGTGTCCTTGTAGAGAAAACACCTCTTGGTGTATGTGTAAGATCATTAAATGGAATTACACTTAATTTATGCTCTTTTACTTTATGAAAATAATATATTAAATAAGCATGTGAAAATCCATCTAGATCTTTGAGTCCTTCTTTATATTCTTCTTTAAACTCAATTGTAGCAAGTGTGTCTTTTGCTCCTCTAGGTTGTACTGGCATATTTTCTAGGCTACAAAAAGGAGATCTTATTGTAGCAATTTGTTTAAGATTGATTTTCATATTTGACAAATTTGCCACACCCTTTTCCTGGATTTCCATTAAATGATTTTTGCTCATTTGCCCCATCTTTATATAGCTTAAATCTAAGACACTCTTCTTTTTTCATACATGTATCATTGTTGCATGCTAATAAATTACCATTACTATCATTCATTTTCTAAGCCTTTTGCCCAGCTTTCCATTAGTTGGTGTATCTCCTCTTTTGGTGCTTCTATAAATTCAATTACAAATTTATCTTCTAGTTCAGCAATACCTATGCTTCTTGGTCTTACTGCTAGTATTTTTGTATTTGGAATTGCTGGACCAAAACAAAATACTACATTTTGTGCATCAATAATATTAGGATCAATATCTCCATTTAATTCTTTTGTATGCGTGTAGTGATCAAATATAGCAATAAATTTTGCTATAGGATGTGATTCTATCTTTTCTTTAAAATATTCTGCAATCTCAGATACTTTGGTTTGAGATATTTTAGATTTGCTTAATTCAAGAGAATATACTGGGTACTTATCCATAAATATTGTTTTTTTCATATTGTTTCCATTGCTGTAAATTTTTTGTATTTTAACAAAAATAACTTAAATCATTAATTATATTTATAATATATATTCAATAAAATTATATAGCTAATGATAATTAGTATCATATTAAGAAGTAATTAAGTTATATAATTATAATATTCATTATCAAAATAAAAAGAGAGAATATGAAAAAAATAACAAACTCAGTAATTGCATCAGCAATTTTAGCTACTTCTTCAATAGCTATGGCAGTACCAGGAGTAAATAGCCTGGTGGTGGTATGGTTTTACCAGATGGTAAACTTGTAATGGCATATAAAAATATATCCCTAGATAGAAATACTATCTACGATGGTTCTAAAGAGGTATCAAATCCTATGAAACTAGATGCAAAAGCAAATGTAGATGTGATTGCACTTAGATATGGTCTAGGCAGTGGTATAGATATGATGGCAGTAATACCATATAAGCATATGCAGGCAAAAGCAAATGCTGGAGCAATCGAGATTGATCATAAGGGACTTGGCGATATTGTACTTATGGTAAATAAATCTATGGCAAATGAGCAGCAAGATGGATATAAGCTTAGTGTTGGTGCTGGTATTAAATTTCCTACAGGTAAATCGGATAATAAGGTTGTGAAAGGACCATTATCTTCTGCACCTATGGCAGTTCAGCTTGGAACTGACGAATATGAGTACAAAGTGATGCTAGGATATACAAAAAATATTAAAGATGCTAATTTTGATGTAAATGCTATGTACACAAATAGACCAAAAGCAAAAAATAATTATGACTTTGGAGATGAGTTTGCATTAAATCTATCATATATGAAACCTATGTCAAATACTGTAAATTTAGGTATTGAATATAGCTATAAGTATAATCAAGCTACCGACAGAGCAGATGATTTATCTGGCGTGGCTCAAGTACTAAAGGATTCGTTGCCAATGAAAGCATTTTCTGGTGAATCTGGATATATTACGCCGCAAATCCAATATGTGCCATTTGGAATTCCAAAAGTACATTTAAGTTTTGGAGTATCGTATCTAGCACATTACGATGTGAAAGAAGCACAACCTTTAGAGAAGAAAAGAGTTGTATTTAGATTAGGATATCTATTTTAATAAAATAATTAATTATAATAATAAATATACCAATAAATTATAAATTTATGAGAATAGTTCTTAAAATTGATATAAATCAAGACTAATAATATCTCCTTTTGATATTATTCTAATAATAATTATCATAAACAAAAAGGGAAATAAATGTTTAAAATAATAACTATACTTTTAGTATCATTTTTAAGTCTAAATGCAAGTAATTTCAAAAAATTAGATAAGATTGTATTAAGTGGACCAATGGCATCTGTGTCACATCCGCTTATTCATATTATAGAAACAGGTGCATTAAAAGATGTAGCACAAAATATTGAATTTAGAATGTGGAAAAATCCAGATGAGCTAAGAGCCTTGACTCTCAAAGGTGGAGCAGACTTTATTGCTATACCTACAAATGTAGCTGCAAATTTATACAACAAAGGTGTAAATATAAAGCTAGTAAATGTATCTATTTGGGGTATTTTAAATATCCTTACACGAGACAAAAATTTAAAAACTTTAGCAGATTTTAAAGGTAAAGAGATAGCAATGCCTTTTAGAGCTGATATGCCTGATATTGTATTTGAAGAGATTGTAAAAGCACAAGGTCTAGATCCAAAAAAAGACTTCAAGCTTAAATATCTAGGATCTCC
>JADHTT010000032.1 GCA_016784825.1 Campylobacterales bacterium | reverse complement strand
TACACCAATTAAATGTGGTGGAGCACCAAAGAAGATTATGTATTTAGCAAATTCTAGAATTAAAGAAGCAGGAGCTAGAGAAAATTCTGAACTTACTTTCTACACAAATGGTGGATCTATGTTTGGTATACCTGAATATCATGATGCTGTTTTAGCACAATTTAAAAGAGAAAAGTTTAAATGGAACTACAGACATAATCTTATTGAAGTAGATAAAAAGAATAAAATTGCAGTATTTGATGCTAAGTGGCAAGAAAAAGGTCCATGGGATCCGATTATGAAAGAATTTGAAGTAATCTCTAAGCATGAAAAGAAAAAAGTTTCTTATGACTTCTTACATATTGCTCCTGCACAGATAGCTCCAAGAGAGATAGCAGAATCTGATTTAGGTTCAGCTGGAGGTTGGGTACCTGTAAATAAAGAAACATTACAACATATTAAATTTGATAATGTATTCTCTCTAGGGGATATTGCACAAGTTCCTATGGGTAAAACTGGTGGATCTGTAAGAAAACAGTATAAAGTATTAGTAAATAACTTGATCTCTAAAATGAAGGGTGAGCCATTAGTTGCTAAATATGAAGGATATACGGTTTGTCCTCTAATTACTGGTATTGGTACAGTAATGATGGCTGAGTTTAACTGGGAAGTTAAGCCTACACCATCATTTCCTCTTGATCCAACAGTTGAAAGATGGATATTCTGGCTAATGAAAATTTATGCTCTTAAGCCAATGACAATGTATGGAATGCTTGCTGGTAAAGCATAATATATAGGATTAATATATGAAAATGACCTTTGAACTTGTAACTTATAACGATAAACTTAATGGTTTTGAAATTGATGAAAACACTTATCAAATAAATTTAAGCCAAGAGGATGCTCAAACATATAAATTGCTTGAATCATCAGAATTAAGTTTATATAACTGGCTACAAGAATCAGAATTCTTTATAAATTATATCAACGAGGAGGTATATCAAGATAGTAAAGGTAAAAAGTTTGCAATCAGTGACATTAATGGTATTAGCTTTGTAAGGTTTTATTTTTTTAAAATCACAAGTGGAGATGCACATTATGATTATTTTAAAAAGCTTTTTAAAATTCATGTTGAATCTGAATGGCAAGATAGAGAAGATACTGGGAGAGAGATTCTAGAGAATCTTCTAGCAAAACAAAAAGAACTTATGTTTGAACTAAGTTGATATATTTTAATAAAGGAGAAAAATTGAATAAACAAATTGTAGAAAAAGAATCTTCAACTATTAGTAGAAGAGATTTTTTCAAAAAGACAGCATCTGTAAGTGCTGTTGCTGCTGCTACAGTTGTAGCACCAAGTGCAGTACTTGCATCGGATTTAGATGATCCAAATATTATACATCATACAAAATGGGGTACAACCTTAGGTGATGAGTGTAACTTTAATCCGTATGGTATGCCATCTAGATATGAGCATAATGTAGTAAGAAGAACGTCTCCATTGATGTCTTCAGCTGGAGATATGCATGCAGCTATTTCTATGACACCTCTTCATGAATTAGAGGGAATTATTGTTCCAAATGGATTACATTTTACTAGAACACATAATGGTGTAGCACATATTGATCCAAATAAATTTAGATTAATGATTCATGGTCTTGTAGAAAAATCAATAGTACTTACTCTTGATCAACTAAAAAGATACCCAAGTGAAACAAGAATTCATTTCTTAGAGTGTCCATCAAATGGTGCAGCTGAGTGGAAAGGTCCACAGTTTGGTTCTTTACAGTTTGTAAGAGGTATGATGAGTTGTACTGAGTGGACTGGTGTTAGATTAAAAACTATTCTTGATGAATTAGGACTTAAGCCAGAAGCTAAGTGGATGCTTGCAGAAGGTAGTGATGGTTCAGAGATGAGTAGAACATTACCAATTGAAAAAGTACTTGATGATGTAATGATTGTATATGCTATGAATGGTGAAGCATTAAGAGATGAGCAGGGTTATCCAGTTCGTTTATTAGCTCCAGGTTGGGAAGCTAACCTTTGTGTTAAGTGGTTAAAAAGATTAGAATTTGGTGATAAACCATGGTATGCAAAAGAGGAAACTTCTAAGTATACTGCACTTACTGCAAGTGGTAAAGCGATTCAACATTTCTATGCAAATGAAACAAACTCAGTAATCACTTCACCATGTCCTGAATATCCATGGACAGATCTTAAAGTTGGTGATTTAGTTGAGATTGAAGGTCTAGCATGGTCTGGACATGGTACTATTAAAGGTGTTGATATCAGTCTTGATGGTGGTAAAAATTGGATTGAAGCATATCTAAAAGGTTTAGTTCTTCCAAAAGCATGGACAAGATTCTCTTATCTATACAGATATGAAGGTAAGCCATTATTATTACAAAGTCGTTCATATGATGATTCTGATAATGTTCAGCCAACTGTAAATCAAGAGAAAAAAGTTGTTGGTGTTGAGGGTGTTTACCATAGAAATGCTATACATACATGGGCTGTAGATGCAAAAGGAAAGGTGACAAATGTTCAAGTTAGATCATAAAACAATTAAAAGTGGAATGAAAGCAATTGCTGCCTCTGCACTGTTGGTTTCTGTATCAGTTGCTAGTGATTATACTATCAAAAATAAGACTGCTATTGATGGTGGTGTTACTTATGAAAGAGCAAATGGTACATATACTGCTTATAAATACAATGAGCAAAGTACTAAAGGTATAAACTTTGGTAGAGAAGCAACTGCAAATGAGATCAAAGCATGGGATGTTGATGCATTACCAGATGGTACTGGTTTACCAGAAGGTGAAGGATCAGTTGAGCTTGGTGATGAACTTTATGAAGCACAATGTGCGTCATGTCATGGAGAGTTTGGTGCTGGTGGAAAAGGGTATCCTCAATTAACAGGTGGAAATCAAGATAAAGATGAAAATGGAGTTCTAATTACTCTTAAAAATCAAAGAGTATATGGAAGTACAGATGCACCAAAAAGAACTGTAGGTACTTATTGGCCAGTTGCAACTACATTATTTACATATATTAGAGATGCTATGCCATATGCACATCCAAAAAGTTTAACAAATAGTGAAACTTATGCAATTACTGCTTATTTATTAGCAAATAATGGAATAAAAATTGATGGTGTTGAGATGGATGAGGAATATGTACTTAATAAAGAAAAACTTATAAAAGTTGTACTTCCAAATAAAAATGGATTCTATCCAAATATTGATGGTCCAAATGCACAAGAAGACATTAGAGCATTCTTTGCCAATAGAGCAAAAAATATTGGTGCTGGTACAAGATGTATGACTGATTGTAAAGATCCAGGTGGTAAAGATGGTAAAACTGAAGCTTCTGTAGTTAAGATTAAGTATGAGATGAGTGATGTATCACCAGCGTATTCAACGCTTAGAGATCTTCCACCAGAAGTTGAAGATAAGACAGTTTCAAAAGGTGAAAAACTTTACAATGAGTCTTGTAAGCTTTGTCATGCAAATGATAATATGGGTGCACCAGCAGTTGGTGATGTAGATACATGGAATACTGTAATGAAAAAAGGTTTTGCTGAAGTTGTGCATAATGCTATCCAAGGTATGGGTGGTATGCCTCCAAAAGGTGGTAATATGGACTTAACAAATACGGAAATTAAGCTTATTGTTGAATTTATGGTAGATTCAAGCAAAAAACATTAAATAAAATTAAAATTAAAATAAAAGGAAATAAAATGGAAAGAAGAAAATTTTTTGGATTAAGTGCTGCAGTATTAGCAGTAGCTGCTGCACCAGTAACAAGTTTAAATGCAGTAAACTTTAGAGAAACAAACAAAGGTGTATGGGAATCTGAAAAAACAGCTAGTGCAATTAAAGAGTTATTTGGTTCTGGTGGATTAAAGAAAACTAATAAGATTAAATTTGATGCTCCAAAGCTAGCAGAAAATGGTGGATCAATTCCTATTGGATTATCAAGTAAATTAGATATTGAAACTATAGCATTATTCCAAGATGCAAATCCAAGAGCAGCTACAGTAGTATTCTCAGTGCCAGAAGGGCAAAAAGTTGATTATGATTTCAGAATTAAAATGAGACAAACAGCTATGGTTACAATTGTTGCTAAAACTAGAAGCGGTGAACTATTAACTACAGCAAAAGAGATTGATGTATCTATTGGTGGTTGTGGAGGTTGATTTATCACCCCACCTCACATTTAACTATAAAAAATAAAATAAAATAAAATAATAAAAAATAAAATAAAAAAGGATATATAATGGCAAGTTCAATGAAAATTAAAGCAAAAGAAAAAAAAGGTGTTGTTAAAGTAAAAGTAATGTTTAAAAGCCTTATGGCAGATAAAGAGGAGGCTAAGAAAAAAAGTATTGATGTAGATTATATTGCTCATATCATAGCAAAAGCTAATGATAAAGTTGTATTTGAAGCTTCTACAAGTGGATTTATGTCAGAAAATCCACTTCTTAAATTCAAATTTACTGGAGCTAAAAAAGGTGACAATTTAGTATTTGTTACTACTGATAACAATGGTAAAACAGATACAGGTAAGAATAAAATTAAGTAAGGATACTTATGAAAGCTAAATTAAGTATATTATTTCTGATAGTAGTGGCATTTGTAATATCAATGCCATTTATCTTTAATAAAACAACAACAACTGCCAATCCAAGTAAATTGGATGTTGATGGAAACTTTATCTCATATGAATGGGTAGAGTCTCGTGATGGTAAAGGTCCAGATTGGAATTACAATTTGAAGCCAGTACAAGTAAGTGATAGAGTTTGGTGTTTCTTTGGTGCAATGGAAATGCCTACTAAAGAGAATGCTGGAGATATGTCAAATAGTTGTTATATCAAAGGTGATGATTCTTGGATTGCTTGGGATAGTGGACCTTCATATAAGTATGCTCAACAAGCATATGCAACTATGAAAGAGATTGCTGATATGCCAGTTTCAACTGTTGTTGTAAGTCATGAACATGATGATCACTGGCTAGGTAATAATTATTATAAAGAGGTTCATAACGCTAAAATTCTTGGACCAGAATCTATAAATGTTAACTACGATGCATCATTCCCTAGAAATATTGAAGGTAAGGAATACCCTGGTCTTCAAACAAGAATGGTTAGAGCTCTTTATCAAAATGCTATTAGAGGTACAACACTTGTAAAAGTTGATGAGCATTTTGAAGATACAACTGAATTTGAGGTTTCAGGTGTAAAGATGGAATATGTAAAAGTAGGATACGCACACTCTGAAGAGGATTGGTTCTTATATTTACCAGATGACAAAGTAGTATTAGTTGCTGATGTTGTTATGAATGGTAGGGTTACATCAAATAGAGATGGAATTGTTGTAGGTCAAATAGAAGCACTTAAAGCTATTAAATCTAGAGAGTGGGACTATTTAGTTCCAGGTCATGGATTTATTACAGATAAAACTGCTGCAGATGAATCTATTCAGTATTTTACTTTACTTAAAGGTAGAGTATTAGAAGGTATTGAAGATGAGATTAACCCTGATTTTATTACAAAGCATGTTACACTTGAGGAGTTTAGAGATAAAGATCTTTATTATACTTTAAGTCCAGGAAATGTATTTAGATCATATGAAGAGCTAGAGATGTATGATGGTGATGATGAAGAGGATGAAGAGGATGAAGAAGATGAAGATGAAGATGAAAAGGAAGAAAAATAATGAAATTTTTAGTTAAAAGTTTAGTAGTTTTATCTATATTTATATCAAGTTTATTAGCACAAGATATTCAAATTTATACAGCAGATAATTCTGCTGGTAAAATTACACCTGCTACAATTGAAAAAGCATTTGTAGATGCTGGTTTTTATATCACTACAAATAATGATATGAATAGAGCATTTAATTCAAAGTATCAAACAACAAATCATAAGCTTTATCATCTTATTGTTTTACACAAAGAGGATTTAGTTTCAAAGTTAATTAATACTAATGTTGATGCTGCACTAATATCACCACTTAGTATGTCAATATATACTAATAATGGTTCAAATGATATTTCTGTATCATCTATTTCATTAGATGGTATGTCAAAAGTTACAGGTATATCTAAATCAAATAAGGATTTAGTTGCACTTAGTAATGCTGTAAAAGATGTACTAAAAAAAGCTTTACCAGGTGGTAGTTTTGAAAAATTATCTTATAAGATTTTAAAACCAGAAGGTGAATTAGTAACTAGATTCTCTTGGGAGATGGAAGCTAGTGATAAAAATGCTATAGATAGTGAATTAGAAGGATTTCAAGAAGAGATTGAAGGTTCACTTGAAACGGGTGGTTTTGTAATTGCTGGATTTAATAAGTTAGGTGAAAATAGTATTGTTGCAGATAGTGGTAAATATGACTTCTTTGATGCATATTCTATTTGTAAAATACCTGTTATTTTTGAAGTAGCAAAAACACATCCAGAAGCAGGAGCTTTTGCACCTTGTACATTCTATATGTATAAAAAGAAAGGTTCATCTACTGTAAATATGGCATTCCCATCAGTTTACAATTGGATCAGTTCTTTAGATATTAAAGATGCACCATCTAAGCAAGTTTTATATGATGCACAGAAACTTTTTGTTGACACTGTTAACGAAACTATTGAATAACACTTAATAATATTTTTTATAGAGACACTAGTATGTGGCTCTATAAAATTATCTGTGAAGCCATATTTTTTTTATGAGTTATATGGCTTTACAGATAATTTTAAGAGATAAAAAACTTGGAGAAAAATGAAATTATTAGCTACTTTTTTATTTGTACATGTTATATTATATGCACATCCACATATTTTTATTGATATTTACCCTAAGCTAAATCTTCAAAATGATAAAGTAACTTCACTTAGTTTAGAATGGAAGTTTGATCAGATGACTTCATCTGTGCTTATAATGGATTATGATAAAAACAAAAATAATAAACTTGATAAAAAAGAGATAGCATTAATAAAAAGAAAGACACAAAAATTATTTAAAGCACAGAACTATTATGTAAAAATAATTACAAAAGATAAAAATATAAAGATAAAAAAGTTAGATAATTTTGTAGCTACAATAGATAATAGTGGAAGAATGGTATATTCCTATAATCTTATTTGTAGCTTTGAATTAAAAGATAGTATAGTAATGTTTTATGACAAAGATTATTATATTGCTATTAAGTTAAAAAAATCATTTATAGAACCTTTAAATAAAAATTTAGACTTTGACATCAAAAAGGTTGATAATGGAACTTACTTCGGTTATGCAATGTTTAATAAAGGTATGAAATGAG
>JADHTT010000031.1 GCA_016784825.1 Campylobacterales bacterium | reverse complement strand
GTATTTTTAACATCACTAGGACTTAAAAAGAAAATAAGTTTTAGCTCATCTTTCCCTTTATCTTTAGAGTATGTCCTCATATCTCTAATTCTCTTATGACCTTCTTTGTCAATAAGTTGCATCTGCATATTGGTAATAATATTATCTCCATCATCCCTATCTAAAACTTTTTGCATAATCTCCAAGCCTGTCTGTCCTAGAAGTACAGTTGACCCTAAAGTTAATGTTAGTAAGAGTTTTTTAATCATTTTAAATCCTTTTTATTTGTAACCATTGTTTTCATCAATGCAGGCACCAAGAAGAAATCAGCCAATACAGCTACAACAATAGCAATTCCTGTTAATAATCCAAAGTTAAATATATTTGACATCGATGCTCCCATAAATACAAAGAATCCAAAAGACAATACTACTGTGGTTACTATCATAGCTCTACCTGTTGTCATCAAAGTTAGTCGTACTGCTTTATCTATATCATTATGGATCAATTCATATCTTCTAAAGTTGTGCATAAAGTGTACTGTATCATCAACAGCAAGTCCAATTGCAATTGCACCAATTAGCATTGTAAACATATCTAGTGGCATATCAAAAACTACCATAACTGTTGTCATTATAAGTATTGGAGCAATATTTGGTATCATAGATATAAGTCCAATTTTAATATGACCAATAAGTACTAACATCATCACTGTAATAAGTGCTAATGCTAAGATATAAGAAATAGCACTACTTGTAATAGCAGCATCCATTATTCTTGCTAATAGATTTGATATACCTGTCACTGTAACTTCCACTTTTCCTTTAAAATGAGCATCTATTTCATCATTAATCTCTTTGATAAGATTTACATAATCAATTGCATCAATATATGGTAGTTTTACTGTAATTCTAGCCTTAGAAAAACCACTATCCACAAAATCTTCAAGATCATCACTACCAGAATTTTCAAATAATAATAACTCTTGTGCAATCATATTTTTATCTTGAGGTATAGTATAAAATTCTTTTTTATTTTCATTTAAAGCTTTATTTGTTTCTTTGATAATATCGACCAAACTTAATGTTTTACCTACATAGTATTTATCACTTTGTATTTTCATAATATTTTGTGAGAAACTATCAATAGCATTTAATATCTCTGGTTCATATAGCCCATTTTCTTTTTTTGTATCAACTATTATTTCTAGAGTGACCGAACCTTTTAATTTGTCATCTACTAAAGCAGTTGACACTCTTACTGGATGCTGTTCATCAAACCATACAATTGGCTTATGTGAAAATCTAAGTTGTGATGCAATTGCTAATGATACAAATATAACAATAGCACTAATTGATATAATAAATTTTGGATAAGAGACAGATATTTTAGCAATTTTAATTAATAATTTATCCATTGGTGTTTCAACTTCACAATCATCTTTAATTATTACATCTTTTGGTTTTATTTTTAAAAGTGATAATAATGCTGGTAATAATACAAGAGTAAATAATAATCCAATAATCACACCGCCACTTGCAAATTTACCTAAATCTGATACTGGGGCTAGTTCGGAAAATGAAAATGACCATAATCCAGCTGCAGTTGTAATTGATGTCATCACAATAGCCAATCCACTATGCCCCATAGCGTATCTTAAAGCTTTTTTCTTATCTTTTATTATGTTAAATTCTTTAAAGAATATTGCTAATAGATGGATACTAGCTCCAATTGTAACGGCAAGCAAAAAAGATGGTAAAATCTGAGTTACTACAGTTACAGGAGCACCAAATATTGCCATTAATGATAATGCAGTAAGCACTGTGAATATAACCGTAATTAACGGTAAAACGACACCAGAAATTCTTCTAAACATAAGTGCCAAAAATACTACCATTACTAGCAATACAAATTTAATAAATTTTTGCATATCACTTGTCATTGATGATTTTAATTCTGAATTAATTACAGCTGTTCCTGATACTAATATTTTAAAATCATCACTTTGATATTTTGATACTATCTCTTTTGTTTGTTTTACTATTTCATTATTTTCTTTATCTGTTAAAAATGCTTTTGATACATTTTCTAAAACATTTTCATCATCAAACCCAGCATCATCATTTATTTGAGGAAGTAATTTTCCATCCTTATCAAATGACGTATATGTTGCTGTATCAATAATAATTGTAGTTATTGTCCCCTCAACATTGAGCATTAAATCTTTTAAAATTGGATTATTTACGGCTAAATTCTTTTTATATTCTAAAGTTTTTTGTGTTTTTGGTAATTCATCAAATAGATCATCTACTATTAAAGAATCTATTGTACCCCTTGTATTTCTTGCATTGATTAATGAATTTACATCATCAATATAAGGTAAATTATTTTCTAATTCTTTATGTAGTTTATTAAGTTTATTGATAAAATCCAGTGTAAAAATATTTGGACTTTGTATTGCTATTAATACTTTTTCATCTCTACCAAATTGATCTCGAAATAGATTATATTCAATTCTAAGTGGATCATCCTTGTGAAGAAATCCTTCTGTGGATGTATCCATATGTAAGTGTTTTATTTGTGAAGCAAATGCTATTACAATTGCTAATACAAAGACAATAACTTTAATTTTATTATCATAAATAAAGTCTGATAAATTTTCAAACTTATGTTCAGCTTTTACTTTCCAACTCATTTAATACCTTCATATTTTAATACTGGTAAAATTTTATAGTAAAAGTATTAATGGATTATTAATATTTAAAACTCAATTATTACCTTTGTACCATGATTTTCTTTAGAGATAATACTGATTTTATGTCCTAATTCACTACATAACCTATATACAATATGCATACCAATCCCATGACCACTATCACATTCAGTATAGTTTCTTTCAAATACACTATTGGGATATTTAATCCCCTTACCATTATCTTCAACTATTAATATGCCATTTTTAGATACTATTTTGATACTAGGATTATTATATACACTATACTTGCATGAATTTGAAATAATGTTATTTAGTATTCTACTAATAGCAATCTCACTTGTAGTATATTTTTCATTTTGTATATCTATTTCAAATATTATATTTGGATATATACTTTTATATGTTTCTACTAGTTCATTTATTATTCTATCTAAGTATATATCACTTTTTTTAACCACTTTTTTATTAAGTAATATTTCTAAATTTTCATATAATGCTGTAATATTATTAGCACTATCTTCTATCCTTTTTAATTTTTTCTTTCCACTATCAGTTATATCTTTTTTTAACATTTTAGTATTTAATATTATAGATGCAATAGGGGTATTAATATCATGTATCAAATCACCAATAAATCTATCTAGATGAGAAATAGTATCAACCATAGGTTTTAAAGATCTTTTTGCCAAGATATAACTTATAATAGAAAATAAAGCTATCAAAAATATTTGTAATATGATAGTGAATCTTTTCAGGCTTTGTATCTTATAATCTACAATCTTTGCATCTATATTTACAATATATCTATTTGAAAATGCTTTATAGTATATGTTGCCATCTTTTTTTGGTAGTTGTTTTTTTACTTTACTTACATCTGATATTGATAAGCTATATCCATCTTGTTGATATTTAAAACTTTTGTCTTTTTGTTGTAGTAGATATTGATGCATATCCATTGCAGTTTTTTGTAAAATAATATTTCTATGCTGTTGAAAATATAAAAATCCAAGTAGTAATATAAATATTGTTACCGATATAAAATAACCTAAAAAGATTTTATAAAAGGCATTCTTTTCATAATTCTTCAAGTTTGTATCCTACTGCTCTTTGGTTTGTAATATTTAAGCCTATCTTCTTTAATTTTGTAATTTGTACCCTTAAAGCTGCTTCACTACCCTCTTCACCTTTATATATATGAAATAAGATATCTTCTTTGGATATTGGCTTGTTTATATTTTTCATAAATAGTTCAAATAACGATAATTGAGTTGGACTTAGATGTATTATTTCATCATTTTTACTAATGGTTTTAGTAGATATATTAAAAATAAGATCTTTGTAGATTAATAGATCATGATAGCTTTTGAATGTTTTTTTAATTTGTGTATTAATACGAATTAACAACTCATCAATATCAAATGGCTTTTTTATATAATCATCAGCACCAACTTCAAAACCAATTGATAATGATTGTGTATTCACTTTTGCTGTAAGAAATATAGACGGTGTCAAATCACCACTTTGGCGTAAACTGTTCAATAAGTCAAAACCATTTATAAATGGTATATCTACATCAAATAAATATATATCAAACTGTTCATCATAAGTTATATTTACGGCTTCATTGCCATCTTTTACCCAAGTAACTTGAAAGTTGTTATATTCAAGAAACTCAACTAAACTTTCACCTAATATTAAATCATCTTCAACTAATAATATTTTATACATAACAAATGATAACAAATCTTTGTTAATGCTTTGTTAGTTTAATAATCTCGTCTTTTAAGGCTTTCTTATCTATTTTATCTCTATTATTACTTTGTAGAGGAATATTGTATTTATAAATAACCTGTTTTGGTAGCATATATAGTGGTAGATGTTTTTTTAGTTCCATTAATATCTCATTTCTACCTATCTCTTCTAGAGAGCTATATACAAGAACAACCTCTTCTTCGATTTGTTCATTTTCTATTGAGAATACTGCACATTTAGAGATTGAATCAAAGTTGTTATATACTACATTTTCAATTTCTAATGGACTAAATCTATATCCACTTGACTTAATCATATCATCATGACGACCTACAAAAAATATATATCCTTCTTCATCTGCATATACAAAGTCTCCACTAGCTACTACAATCTCATCTGTCAAGCTATCAGGAAGATCAAGAACTTTATCAAGTATTTTTATACTTTTAAATCTTTCCTCTGTTTCCATCTTTCTTCCCCAGTAGCCTTTATAGATACCTAGTCCTCTATGGATAAGCTCACCTACTTCTCTAGGTTTACACTCTTGTCCATCTTCATTGATAATATATAAATCTACATCAGGTATAGCTTTTCCTATAGATGTTGGTCTTATCTTTAATTGTGTTGGGGTAAGATATGTTGATCTAAATGCTTCACTTAATCCATGCATATAATAAAATTTAGAAGATTCAAATCTCTCTTCAACTTTTGCTAACATTGAATCTGTAATCTTTCCTCCAGATGATGTAATAGCTCGTATATTAGATAATTGTTCTGCTTTTGGTAATCGTCTTGGATCTTCATCAAACATTTGTGTAATATGTATTGGCATTAATGGTAATACAGTGATCTTATCTCTTACTAAATGTGTAAAAAAGTCTGTTGGCAATGTCATAGTATGTACTACAAATGTTGCTCTTGCATATAGTGCAGCAAATATCTGATTTAATCCATAATCAAAACTAAAAGATAATACTCCTGATATCATATCATCTTGCTTAATCTCAAGATAACTATCTACAACTCTTGCACAATCGATAAGATTTCTATGAGTTATTACTACTCCTTTTGGCAATCCGTCTAAACCAAAATCATAATAAGTAATTACAGCATTATCATGACCTTTTATATCACAACTATACTCTTTACTATAACACTTGTATATCTCTTCAAAAGAGACTATATCTTTATTGCACGATTGTACAGTAATAATTGTACCATCAAAATTTATCTCTTCAATAACTTTAAGTTTTTGTTCATCAGTGATCATGCATTTAATATCACAATCTTTAACAATATGATCAACTTGTTCAGCTTTAAGAAGTCGTGTAATAGGGACAAATATATAATCTGTAGAAAGTACTGCTAGAATAGCTATTACTTTATGATAATCTTTATTTGAATAGATACCAACTCGGCTACCTTTTTCTAATCCAAGACCACTAATATATAAAGCAATTTGATTCACTTTTTCATAAAGCTCTTTATATGTAATTTTTACATCTTTATCAATTAGTGCAATCTTATCAGCTGATAAGCTATTGGCTCTTTCAATTAAGTTTCTAATACTATTAACTGACATATCTATACCCTTTTATCTAATCTATACTATTGTTTTTAATTCCTAATGTCCAAATAGCATAATCTCTATCTATTACAATCTCTGGTATTGTATCCATTGTTAATATTTTACTATAAAAAAACGAAACAATATCACTAATTTCTTGATCTTCTAATACTTTAGTAATACCACCTGTAAATACAATACTATTCATCGATGCTAGTTTAAGGTTTAGGTATGACTTATGATGATGTGATACTTTATAAAGCACCAAAAATATTGCTAAAGACATAAGCAGTTTTACATTACCTTCACCAGTTCTATCTAGCTCATTTTCTGTCGTATTTAAATACGTAAGTAATTCATATACAAATTCATTATTTTTTGCACTAAACACTAAACTCTCTCTTGATTTATAAACACCAAGTTTTTTAAATACAAGCCTATCATACTCATTATCTGTGACAATATTATCATCTGCTAACTCTTTAGAATAGTGAATATCTGTAGTTGCTCCACCAATATCAACTACGATAAATGGATCAACGTTGTCTAATATTGTATTGATATATGGTAATGACTGATTTACAATATATGGTGTTGAATATATTTGATTTGCTGTTATCTCATATAGATGTTTTATATCCTCTTTACCCATAATATCTTGATTATATAGGTGTGTTAAATAGTCTTTTAATTCATCCTCTACCATATGAAGTTTATTATCAATAATATTACCCATCATATTAATATTTTCAATATTATCTTCTATAAATTTTCCACTTGTTGAGCTACCAACATATGCAATATTGTCATAATTGATTTTTGATAAATAATCTAACAGATTTTGACCATAAATATTTTGTACACTATCTATACCACCTACAAGAATTACTATATCAATAGTTTCACTTGGAATTGCATAATTTTCTATATCTCTATATAGTACTGTATCTATGATATTAATACCTGAATTATATGCTATATTTGTAGCATATTTTAAAGAGAATGATTCACTAATTCCAATAATAAGAGTACTTAACCCACCATTTGCAGAACTACAAATTACTATATCCTCTTTTGAAAACTTATTTAAGTCATCTGAGCATTTTGCTTTTAAGTCACTATATATTGGTATATCAAAGTTTCTAAAATAATGATTTATAACACCATTTGCACTCGTCTTAAAATATGTACTACCTACATCAATTAACATCTTGCTCATAGCATTACTCCAATATCTTTAATTATCTGATTTACTAAAGAATTACTACTATCACCTAATTTTATTTTTGATCGTTCAAAGGCAAGTGATTTATCTGAAATAGGTACTTTCCCTCTTTCATAAAATCTAATATTAGAATTTGGATCTCTTACAGTAATAGCTTCATTATTATTAATAATATGTGGTGAATATGGTACATCTAT
>JADHTT010000030.1 GCA_016784825.1 Campylobacterales bacterium | reverse complement strand
AAATTACATTTGAAAAGTTTTAATCCAAAGCTTTTTAATGAGCTTATTACCCTTATGATAGAAACATCTGTTGATTATACTCTATTTTTTAGAGAGCTTTCAAATATCCCTGATGATATTACAAAACTAATACAAAGTTTTTATAATGACTCTATAGATGAAAAGCTTTTGCAAAGATGGTCAATGTGGTTAGAGAGCTGGAAATTAGAGTTACATATCACAACACCACAACAAAAAGAAGAGATATCCTCTTTGATGAAGCAAGTAAATCCAAAATATATACTAAGAGAGTCGATTTTGGTTTCTGCTTATAAGCAAGCACAAGAGGGGGATTATACTCTTGTAAACGAGCTACAAGAAGTTATGACAAATCCTTATTGTGAACAATCAAAACTTATAGAGGAGAAATATTATAGAAAAAAACCACTGCAATATTTTGATATAGCTGGTATATCACACGTGAGTTGCTCCTCATAAGAAAAATGATTGGAGAGTAGCTTACTTAATCAATGAATTATAGGGCTTTAGTAGGTTGTGTTAGATTGTAGAATGGTGGACCAGATGGGAATTGAACCCATGTCCTAAAATAGCCTAATATTAACTTCTACATGTTTAGCAAAGTTGTAAAAATTCACTTAAACACAGCACAACTTCCAAAAAGCAGTATCTAAGCTAAGATCAGGAATGTCTCTTCTAAAGCAGATCAAACTTCAGAAGATAAGCTATTAGACTATGACTCTCTAAAAACACACACAATAGCAATGCGTGAACGAAAGCTCCTTATAAGTTAAACTTACGCTATTTTTGCGTAAGCAGGAGAATAATTATTATTATTTGCGTCTAAAAAATTTGAGCTTTTTAACGAGACTCAGTCGTACATGCTATTAATACCGAACTACTCCAGTCGAAACCAAGTCTAGCCCATTTGTATTAAGAAACGAATCATATCTAAATAGGGTAGGGTTGTCAATAGATAAAATTAAAAACTATCAATAGGGGATTAAGTATTAACACTATATTTAGTTAATATCCACCCACTATTCGACATTGTAAGCTAAAATCCACTATAATCCACATATACACACAAAAGGAAATAATGTGGATAATGTGGATAAACTGCAATTAATCAAAGAAACACTTGAAAAAAAGGGTGTAAGTCAAACAAAATTGGCTGAATTGTTAGGTGTAAACCTTACTACAGTTAATAATTGGTTTAGAAGAGGCTCAATACCTCAGAAATATATGGATAATATAGCAATGCTTTTTAATCTTAATATAGGAGTATCTGAGCCCACTGATAGCACTTATAAAGAATCATTAGAGATGGATACGGTCTTTTCGTCTGGATTTGTACAAATTAATCATATAGATTCATATAAAAAGATTAAATTTAACATAGATAAAAGTGTAATAGGGGTAAAAGAGTTAGACAAACTAAGATTTAATCTATATCAATCAAAGTCAAAATATGTGGATATTATAGATATATCTGTGGATAATTATTGTGGAGATGGTATTTATTATCTAAAATACCCACATGGGCTACTTGCTAAAAGAATAAAATATAATTTAAATAATACTTATACAGTAATAGATTGTAACGATAACACTTCTAGATTAGAAGTTCTTGATTTTAGTGGAAAGTTAGCTGGAAAAGTTATAGCTAGAGTAGAGATTTTTAATTGAGGGCACCTCTAAAAACTAATATTATTCATAGAAGGTGAAATATCTGTTTAGTTTCCCTTCCTTGCAGGCTTTGTATACTTTTTAATATATTGCGTTATATCGTTTCGTATTACCTACGGGTAGGACTTCAACTCATAGCCTTATATATCAAAAAGTATACTAAAGCTATGTATGTATTAGTTTTTAGAGATGCCCTTAAGAGGCTATATGTGCCCCATAATTTTATCTAGAGTATATTGCATATCTTCATCTAGTTCCATTTTGTCCATCATCCAGTTTATATAGCCCATATCTTTATCACAGACATCTTCTATCTTTTCCCCTTTATATTTACCAAAATTGAATGTTTCTATCTCAACTGGTGTTTGAGTTAGTTCATTAAGCTTAATCATTGGATTAATACCTGGAAATGATTCTTTTACTTTAGCTACAAGTTTAGATAAAAATAATTTCATCACTAGTACATCACCTATAGCATCATGTGCTTTTATTACTATATCATGCTTTTTTGCTTCATTTTCTTCTAATTTATATAACTCTTGTGAATATCTATAGTATTGTAGTCTATGGTATGGTGAGTCTTTAAAAAGATGCTTTGCACATCTTAGTGTATCTATTGTTTTAGTTTGATTTACAAACCCTTCTTTTTCAAGCATACCAAGATCAAAAGGTAGATTGTGTGCTATTAAGAAATTATCTTGATTATTTAGTTCTTGAAGTTTTGCATAAAACTTACTTTGTAAAAATGCTGGTTTATTTTCTATTTTATCTGGAGTGATTCCATGTACTTCCATAGCCTCTACAGGTATTTCTAGATCTGTACCACATAGCTCATCAAATTTTTCTACATTGCCTTTATGATCAACTATCATTGCTCCTACTTGAATGATTCTATCATTTTCACCTACACCTGTAGTTTCTGTATCAAATAGTATGTATTTTGCCATTGGAGTGTCCTTTTATTTGTACTAAAATATTTTTAGATATAATACAAAAAAATAGATAAATAGTAGGATATATAATAGTATGGTACAAACAATTGGTTTAAAAAAAGCATTCGGTGCAAGAGTATTATTTCAAGATATAAATTTAAAGCTTGATACGGGTAAAAGATATGGTCTTATTGGTGCAAATGGTGCTGGTAAATCAACATTCTTAAAGATGTTAACTGGTGAAGAAGATATTACTGAAGGTGAAGTACAATTTGCTGGTGGTAAAAAAGTTGGAACATTAAGTCAAAATCAATTTGCATTTGAAGAGTTTACATTATTTGATACTGTACTTATGGGAAATAAGAGACTGTACGATGCAATCAAAGAAAAAGAAGCTCTTTATATGGAAGAGTATACAGATGAGATTGGAGAGAAGCTAGGTGAATTAGAAATAGTTTGTGTAGAAGAAGATCCAACATATGAATATGATGTTAAAGTTACTAAAATACTTGAATCTTTAGGATTCCCATCAACACAACATCAAGATCTTATATCAACTGTAACTGGTGGTGATAAAATTAAGGTTTTATTAGCACAGGTTTTATATCCAAAGCCAGATATTTTATTCTTAGATGAGCCTACAAATAACCTTGATATTGAAACTATTGCTTGGTTAGAAAACCAATTAAAACACCATGATGGTACTATGGTAGTAATCTCACATGATAGACACTTCTTAAATGCAGTATGTACAAATATTTTAGATGTAGATTTCAAACAAATTAGAGAATTTACTGGAAACTATGATGATTGGTATATTGCTTCAACTGTTATTGCTAAACAGCATGATGCTGATAGAAATAAAAAGCTAAAAGAAAAATCTGAGTTAGAGGATTTTGTAAGAAGATTCTCTGCAAATGCATCTAAGGCTAAGCAAGCTACATCTAGACAAAAGCAATTAGATAAACTTAATATTGACGCTATTAAAGTAAGTAGTAGAAGAGACCCGTCAATTGTATTTAAACAAGAAAAGCCTATCTCTAAAGAAATCTTAGAAATTAAAAATATCTCTAAATCATACGATGGTGAAGTTGTATTAAAAGATGTATCATTCATGATGGAAAGAGGAGATAAAATTGCTCTAATTGGACCAAATGGTGCTGGTAAGACTACACTATGTGAGATTCTAATGGAAAATATTAAACCAGATGCTGGTGAGGTAAAATGGGGTGCTACTGCACAGATTAGTTATTTCCCACAAAATACTACAGAGTTAATTGAAGGTGATATTACACTATACAACTGGCTTAGAGATTTTGATAGAGATGCTGATATTGGTGAGATTAGAAACTGTCTTGGTAGAATGCTATTTAATGGTGAAGAGCAAGAAAAATCAGTAGTTAATTGTTCAGGTGGAGAAAAACACAGAATGATGCTAAGTAAGATTATGCTTGAGAAAAGAAACTTCTTAGTTTTAGATGAGCCTACAAACCACTTGGATCTTGAAGCAATTATTGCAATGGGAGAATCATTAAGAAACTATGAAGGTCATTGTATCGTTGTATCACACGATAGAGAGTTATTAGATGCTTATGCAAATAGAATTATAGAGATTCAAGAAGATGGTTCTATTGTAGATTTCTCTGGTACTTATGAAGAATACCTAGAGAGTAAAGAAGCGTAATTAACTATGGAGTTTTCAAATGATCAACTAATGCAAGAAGATTTGAAATATATATTTCATCCTTGTACTCAAATGAAAGATCATGAAAAACTCCCTTTAATACCTATACAAAAAGGTAAAAAAGCATATATTTATGATTATAATGGCAATAAATACCTAGATTGTATTAGTTCATGGTGGGTTAATTTATTTGGTCATAGCAATAAATATATCAACCAAAAATTATCAAATCAAGCCAATACGTTAGAGCATACTATTTTTGCAGGATTTACACATAAGCCAGCTATTGATTTAGCTAGAAGGTTAGTTGATCTTACTCCTAAGAACCTAGAAAAAGTATTTTTTGCAGATAATGGCTCTAGTGCAGTTGAGATATCATTGAAAATGGCTTTTCAGTACTTTAAAAATAAAGGTGAATCAAGACCTATTTTTGTTTCACTTGAAAATAGCTACCATGGTGAGACAATGGGTGCATTAGCGGTAAGTGATACAGGTCTATATAAAGATATTTATACCGATATATTACTTGAAACTATACAAGCTAAATCACCAGCCCTTGTAGATGAAGATGAAGCTATAGAACATATGCAAAAAGTTCTAGAAGAAAATAATGGTAAAGTATCATCAGTAATAGTTGAACCACTTGTACAATGTGCTGGATCTATGAAAATGTATAAGCCATCATATCTTACAAGATTAAGAGCTTTATGTGATAAATATGGTGTATTTTTAATAGCAGATGAAGTTGCTGTAGGGTTTGGACGAACTGGAACAATGTTTGCTTGTGAACAAGCTAATATCTCTCCAGACTTCTTATGTCTATCAAAAGGTATTACAGCTGGATATTTACCACTTTCTGTAGTATTATTCTCAAATGATACTTATAATGCATTTTATTGTGATTATAACGAAGGTAAGTCATTTTTAGATTCACACTCATATACTGGCAATGCTTTAGCTTGTGAAGTTGCAAATGCTACACTTGATATATTTGAAAATGAACATATTATAGAAGAAAATAAAGATAAAATAAAATATATAAAAAAATTAACTCAAAAATTCAAATTGCTTGATAATGTACTAGAAGTACGACAAACTGGTATGATATGTGCTATTGAACTAAAAGGATATGGTGCTCAAGAGAGAATAGGTCTAAAAATATTCCAAAAAGCCTTAAAGCAAGGTGTATATATAAGACCTTTAGGTCATGTGATATACTTTATGCCACCATATATATTTAAAAAGAAACAGCTTAAAAAGATGATTGATACAACCTATAAAATTGTATCAACTCTTTAAAATTTTATAGTTTAGATATAAATAGTATCTAATATCCCATCTACAAATTCATCAGGACTAAATGGTATTAAATCTTCAGCTTTTTCACCAACTCCTATATAAAATATTGGTAATTCAAGCTGGTTTGATATTGTAAACAATGCTCCACCTCGTGCAGTTCCATCAAGTTTTGTAACGATTATACCATCAATACCTACCATCTTATGAAATGCTTTGGCTTGGGACACAGCTGAAGCACCTTGTGTACCATCTAGTATCATTAATTTTTGATGTGGCGCACCTTCTTTGGCTTTATTACATACTTTTACAATTTTTTCTAATTCTTTATTTAGATTTACTTGTGTCTGTAGTCTTCCTGCTGTGTCTATTATTACATGATCAATACCTTTAGCAACTGCTGAGCTAATAGTATCATATGCAACTGCACTTGAATCATGACCTTGTTTTGTTTTAATAATAGGCACATCTAATTTATTTGCCCATGTTGATAGCTGTTCAATAGCTGCTGCTCTAAAAGTATCTCCAGCACCTAATAATACTGTGGATCCATTAGCTTTATACATATTTGCTAACTTTGCAATTGTCGTAGTCTTACCTGCACCATTTACTCCAATTATAAGTTCTACAAATGGTTTAGGCATATTTGATCTATCAACTTCAGGAGCATGTTCAAAAAGCATTACAAGTCTATGTCGAAGTTCTGCTCGTTTAATTTGATCAGGAAGTCCATCCATGGCTTTTTCTATAATCACATACTCTATGTCAGATTCAATTAACATCTCTTCTATAGTATCAAAGTCAATTTTTTCTTGTTTTTTAGGTACGATTGCTTTAAAACTATCAAATGTTTTTGAAAATGCTTTGTTAAAGATACCTTTTGATTCATCTTTAGATTGCTTATCTTCTTGTACTATTTCTTCTTTTTTTCTTTTAAAAATACCAAACATTTATTATTATCCTATTCTTTCAGAGCTCTTTTAATATCAGATGCAAGCATCTCTTCAGGTACCATACCTACATACTTTTGTACTATCTTCCCATTTGAATTTAATAAAAACATTGTTGGGATGCTTTTGATATTATCAATAGTTTTGGCAAATTTTTGTACATCTTGATTATTTGCTACTGGATATTTTATTTTATATTGATCAATGAAAGCTTTTACTTCATCTTTTGATTTATTTTCTTCTAATAGTAGTCCTATGATTTCAAATTGATCTTTATATGTTTCTCTTATGTTATTTAAATGAGGAATTTCAGCTTTACAAGGTGGGCACCAAGTGGCAAAAAAGTCTAATAGTATAACTTTACCATCTTGTCCACTAATATTCCAAATGTTTTGCTCTTTTATGATTGTAATTGTTTTACCATCATTAGTTTTAAGTATAAAATTTGTATCTATAATGCTAGGTATCTCTTCTGTAGTGGAAACTATTATTTGTTCTTGTGTATTTTTATTGTCATCTTTAGAACCACAAGCTATAAATAGTACACTAGATAGTAGAAGTACAAAAGCTAATTTTATTTTCAAACTATACCTTTTATTTAATTAATTTACTAATATCGTCATGTAGTTGCTTTTGTGACACCATACCCACATATTCTTTTACAAAAAGACCATTGCTATCAAAAAGAATCATAAAAGGGATTGATCCCATTGGATTTAATGAGCTTAACCCCATAAAGATATCATTATTTGCTTGACCGCTTGTAACTGGATATTTAATATCATATTCTTTAATAAATGCTGATAGTTTTTCCGATGAATTTTTACTACCATCTCTATTACCAATATCTAAAGCTAAAATTTCAAACTTATTTTTAAACTCTTCTCTAATCGTATTTAAATGAG
>JADHTT010000029.1 GCA_016784825.1 Campylobacterales bacterium | reverse complement strand
ATGCTTGGAATGAAAATGATGATAGTGGCGTGAATAAATCATTAACCACAAGTGAAATTGGTACAGATAATAAACTAATAATATTATCTGGATCAACAAAAGCTTTTGAAAATCATAAATTTGATTTAAGCATTGCCAATGTACCTGATGTCTTTACTTCAACAATATTTGAAGGTAACCATATATTTAAATTTGATAACGGTATGGTAATAACTCCAGCAATTAGATATATTAATCAATGTGACAATTTAAACTCAACATCTAATGTAGCAAATCTAAAAACTGTTACTACAGGATATACAAATCATACAAGTTTAGATGCTAGTGCTTTTATGGCCAAAGTAGATATCAAAAAAGGTGCAGCAAAATTTAGAATAGGATATTCAAAAATTGACGATAAAGCAGATTTAATTGCTCCATGGAGAGGATTTCCTACTGGTGGATACACAAGAGCTATGGCACAATATAACTGGTATGCAAATACTAAAACATATATGATTAGAGCTGATTATGACTTTGGAAAAGCTGGTATATCAGATAATCTAACAGGACTAATTAGATATGCAGTACAAGATTTTGATGATAGCAAAGATGGTGTTCAAGCAGATAGTAATATTATTCATATTGACTTAGTAAAAAAGATATCACCAAGTCTTTATACAAAACTAAGAGTTGGGATAGTAGATGCTAAAGACAATATTCTTAAGTCTAATGGCATTGACTACAAAGATAATGTATCATATAATGAATATAGATTTGAACTAAACTACTTATTTTAAGGATATAAATGAATTTAGTTGCACTTCAATTTTCTACTGATTATACAAATTTTAAAGCTAATTTAGAAAAGCTTGAATCTTTAATAGATCAAGCCTCTAATGGTGACTTTATAGTTGCCCCTGAGCTTTGTCTTACTGGTTATTCATATGATCACCTTGAAGATGCTGCAAATTTTTCATTAAAAGCAATAGATACTTTAAAAGAGTTATCACAAGCTAAAATAATTGCTCTTACATTGACATTATTTTGTAAGGATTCCAATAAATATACAAATACTCTACATATATTTCATAAATCTGAAGTAGTTTATACACAACACAAAGCAAAACTATTTACACTAAATGATGAAGACAATTACTTTAAAGCTGGAAATACTGATGACTTTAAAATCATAGAAATTGATGGTATCAAAATTGCATCACTTATATGTTTTGAACTTAGATTTATAGACCTTTGGGAACAATCTAAAGGTGCTGATATTATTATAGCTCCATCTATGTGGGGGATTTTAAGAAAACAAAATTTTGAATCACTGACAAATTCATTAGCTATTATGAACCAATGTTACGTAATTGCTAGTGATAGTTCTACAGATAAAATGGCCAGTAGTAGTGGAGTAATTAATCCATTTGGAATAGAGGTTCGAGATGACCAAAAAGAGTTTATCTCTATGCCTTATGAAGCAAAAGAGATAAAAAAAATGAGAAGATACCTAAGTGTAGGTATCCATTAATAAATAAAATTTTTAGTCTTCTATTCTTATCATAGCTATATTTCCATCTACAAAATCTAGTGCTTCTATAGTTGAGATAGCTTCTTTTATATCTTTTTCATTACATATATGAGTTGTTAGTAAAAGGTTTGCATGTGTATCATTTAAAGACCTTTGCAGCATCGTTTCAATAGATATATTTTTATCTCCAAGTACTGTAGAAACTTGAGCTAATACACCACTTTTATCTTCAACTTTTAATCTTAAATAATATTTTGTCTCTATATCATCTTTACTTGCTAATGTTAGTCCATTTTCTAGTGGTTTTTTAAATCCAAGCATTGGTGAACCTTTTCCTTTTCTAGCAATATCTATGATATTTGCTATTACAGCACTAGCAGTAGCATCACCACCTGCTCCAGGTCCATAATAAAGTGTCTCGCCAACCTTATCACCAACTACACTTACCCCATTCATCACACCATCAATTTTAGCAATCATTTGTGTATTTGGGATAAGTACTGGATGCACTCTTAATTCAACTTGATCACCTTTTGTCTTTGTAATACCAAGAAGCTTTAGTGAATAGTTAAATTCTTTTGCAAATTGAATATCTGCACCTTGAATATTTTGAATACCTTCTATTAAAATATCTTCAGGTTTAGCATCTATACCATACGCAATAGAAGCTAAAATAAGTAGTTTATGCGCTGTATCAAATCCACCAACATCAAATGTAGGATCAGCTTCAGCATACCCTAAATCTTGTGCTTCTTTTAAAATCACATCATAATCAACACCTTCGTTAATCATCTTATCAAGCATATAGTTTGTAGTTCCATTCATAATACCCTTGATAGATTCTATATGATTTGCTCCAAGACCATCCCTAAGTGCTGTAATAATTGGTATTCCACCAGCAACTGCTGCCTCATATTCAAAAGCAGTATCTCCTGCTATCTCTTGAAGTTCATACCTATGGTACGCCAGTAGTGCTTTATTTGCTGTAACTACTGCCTTACCTTTTTCAAGGGCTTTTTTTACAACATCATATGGCTGTTCAACTCCACCCATAAGCTCTACAACAATATCAATAGAATCATCATTAAGAATATCATCTGGATTATCAGTAAGAGCAATAGATACGTCTCTTTTTTTTGAAAGATTATTAACAGCACCACTTTTTACATTTAGTTCAATTCCAGCTCGTGCAGTAATTACATCTTTATTATCTTCAAGAATTTGACATACGCTTTGTCCTACAGTTCCTACACCAATAATACCAATATTTAACATTCTTAAATCCTTACTTCTTGCAGTTTTTATCCAGGAATCTTCCAATTCTTTGTGCCGCGTCTGCAATTCTATCATCATTTTCAATAAGTGCAATTCTTACAGCACCCTCTCCATCTTCACCAAATCCAACACCAGGAGACATTGCTACACCCTCTTCTAGAAGTAGTCTTTTACAGAACTCTAATGTACCCATACTTTGTACACAATCTGGTATTTGTGCCCAAGAGAACATTGATGCTTTATTTTTCTTAATATTCCAACCAATTTTAGCAAACTCTCTTATCATTACATCTTGTCTATGGTTATATCTATTTGTAATATCATCTACACAAGTTTGATCACCCGTAAGTGCTTCTACACAAGCTTCTTGAATAGGTGTAAACATACCATAGTCAAGCCATGACTTTAATTTTACAAGTGCACCGATCAGTTTTTCATTTCCTACAAAGAATCCAATTCTCCATCCTGCCATATTGTAAGACTTACTTACAGTAAAACTCTCAACAGCTACATCAAGTGCTCCATCAACTTCCATAATAGATGGAGTTTTATAACCACCAAAACTAATATCACCATACGCAATATCAGAGATAATATAAAATCTTCTCTCTTTTGCCATAGCTACAAGTCTTTTATAAAACTCTAGCGTCACTGTAGCAGTAGTTGGGTTATGAGGGAAATTCACTAGCACATACTTTGGCTTTACATGTGCAGTATCAAAGATATGATTTAACTTATCAAAAAAGTCATCTTCATCAATATTGTAGTTTTCATCAAATTTTAATTTTAAATCCTCAACAACCCCACCTGCTAGTATAAATGAGTATGTATGAATAGGATAAGTTGGAGTTGGTACAACTGCACAATCGCCTGGATTAGTTATAGCATACGCAAGATGAGAATATCCATCTTTTGATCCAATAGTTGCTACTGTTTGTGTTTTTGTATCCAAAACTACACCATATCTATCTTTATACCATCCAGCAATTGCATCGAGAACTGCAGGTATCCCTTGTGATGGAGAATAACCATGCTTACCAGGAGTCCTAGCACTCTTTACTAATGCATCAACAATATGTTCTGGCGTATCTTGATCTGGATTTCCCATTGAAAAATCAATCACATCTACACCATCTTTTTTTAAACTTGCTTTGATTTCATTAATCTGGGCAAATACATACTTTGGTAAATTATCAACTCTGTTAAATCTTATCTCATCAAACATTTTATTCCTTTTTATTATTAGCGTTTTGTACTACTACGCTTAATCCTCTTTTTATATTTATTAAATTATAAAGATCACCAATCTTTATATATTGGCAATCTTTAGGGATATCTGTCTTTATCCCTTTAAAAACTCTTTTCTTCTTTATAACTTTTAACACATTCAAGTGTCTATCATAGAAAACGATATATGGGAACCATCGATTAAGCTTTCTACTAATCACCTTCAAAGTATCGACATCTTTAACCTTTACAAAATAGTTATCAAGTGGTTTCTCAAAAGATATTTTCTCATTTGGATCTATCTTTATTGCTTGCGAAATTTTACCATTTTTTGTATCAAATTCAAATTGCCAATGTGTCTGGCTAACTTTATTGATATCAGTAACTTTAATCTCTTTACCTCTTAACTCTTTTGTAAATATCAAAGGATCCAAAGCTGCTTTTGTTTTTAAATCTATAATCCAAAGTAAGCTACCATCTGCATTATAGCTTGCTTTCTTCGTAAAATAGTAATAATAACCCAATGCCTTTAATGTATCATTTAGAATTTTTAATGACTTAATAGGATCACTACTAATACTAAATTCTAATACTAAATTTTGTGGCTTATTATACTTTAATTTTAACAAACCATTCTTTTTTAAAACATTTAAAATTTCAATTAGTTTTAAATCTTTATCATCATAAAATTCTGATCTATGAGCAAAAAGTACACTTACAAGTTTTTTATGCTGTGTATATTCCTGATCTCCTAATAAGTTTTCAATTTTATTTTCTAATTTATCTGCTTGAGCAAAACAAATAAAGATAAATAAAATTAAAAAATGTTTTAGCATTAATCAATTCTTATCAATGAGTGGATTAATATCCCAGCAGCTACTGAAACATTAAGGCTATCAAAGTTATTACTCATATCAATAGATACTTTTAAATCTAGTTTCTTTTTAACTTTACCAGAAAGTCCATCACCTTCGCTACCTAAAAATAGTGCAATTTTTTGCCCTTTTTGACGATGTAAAGTACTTACCTCTACCCCATCCATATCAGCACCCACAAGTGAAAATCCAAGCTGTTTTAGCTCGTTGATTAAATCATTTGGATTATGTACTGTAGCAATTGGCATATCAAGCATAGCACCACTACTAGTTCTCACTACTGGTGCTACATTTAAATTTTTAAGTCCACTTACAACTAAAGCATCCGCTCCTAATGCATACGATGTTCTTACAATTGCACCGATATTTCCAACATCGCTCAATCCATCTAGCACCACTATAAACTCTTTAGATTTAACATCTTCTAAGCTTGCAAAATCAAAAGGTTTTATTTTAAGTAAAAAACCTTGATGATTACCACCTTTTGCTAATGCTTGTGCTTTTTTATTATCAGGCCTAATAATCTTAGCGCCAACATGAGTAAACTTTTTAAAAAGCTTAGGCTCAATCTCTTTTGTTAAAAAAATTTCTTCAATTAATTTTGGGTGTTTTTCTAAAATATAAAAAACTATTTGTTTACCGTATACTATCATAACGCGATTATATCTAAATTTTCTAGTTATTTGACTGAAGTAGAATTTTTGTATTCTATACTAATTAGTTTTTTAAGATCATCAAAAGATAAACCACAAATATCATTAGTATTTTTCTCCATACTATGTGATGATAAACCACAAATATCTTGTTCAAACTTTTTAAATTCTTGTATATCTTCACAAGATTCTTGTATATCATATGCAGTCATTGCTATCACTAATCCTGCTCCTACAAATGGTACCATTTTAGCTGGAGCAGATGCTATTTTATTTTTTGTTCTATTTATATGCTTTTGAACAATATTCTTTTTCTCTTGACTAATTCGATGTCTTATTTGTCTTTTTTGAGATATTAATGTTTTATTTTTTTTATGAAGGTTATTAGCTGTTTTCTTTTGTATTTGAAATTTTGTATCTAAAAAATCTAAGTGATCAAATGTATTTTTTAATACCACTCCCATGCCAATAATAGTAGTAATTAAAAAATAAATAAGATACCTAGTCATACTATTCCAAAAGTCTATTATAAATATCTTTAGTTTTTTCTCCAGTAAGTTTAGAAATTAGCTTAGCTTTTTGTTTTGGTGGGATATCTAGAGATTCTAAATCATTTGTAGTTATAGCTTCACCATCACCAGAGACTGTACTATCAACAATAACTACCCATTCCCCTCTTATATTTTCACTTTTAAATCTTTCATAAAGTTCTTTAGCACTATTTTTAAAACTACTTTCATACATTTTTGTAAGCTCTTTAACCATAAAAATTTCTCTTTGTGGGTCAAGCTGACTCATCTGCTCCAAAAGCTTCAAAAGCCTATGTGGTGATTCATACAATATTGTAATATATTTTGATTCTAGGATAGAATTTAGTTGCGATGCCCTATCCTTACCTTTATGTGGTAAAAATCCAAAAAATGTAAATTCTTTTTTATTAAATCCAGACATTGCATATGCTGTAAGTAAAGCATTTGCTCCAGGCAATACTTGATATTTGATATCATGTTTTATACAAAAATTAACTAACAATGCCCCAGGATCACTAACGCATGGCATTCCAGCATCACTTACATATGAGACTTTTGAATTTTCAAAATATTCTTTAGTTAATTGTTCTACAAATTTTGATTCATTATGTGAATGCAATGATATAAATTGCTTATCTTTGATATTGAAGTTACAATTTAATTTTTCGCTTAAGAGCGTAAGGAGTTTTTTTGTTACCCTTGTATCTTCACAAAGATATATGTCAGTTTCAACCAAAGCGGTAACTGAACGATATGATATATCATCAAGGTTACCTATTGGTGTAGGTATGAAAGTAAGCAAAATGCTTATTTCATATTATATTTTGATTTAAACTTATCAATTCTACCAGCAGCATCAACAATTCTTTGCTCACCAGTAAAGAAAGGATGACAAGCAGCACAAACATCAATTCTCATTGTTTCAACATTTGATTTAGTCTCAAAACTGTTACCACAAGAACAAGAAACTGCACAAGTTTTATAATCTGGATGGATATCTTTTTTCATCTGTTTTCCTTTTTAGTTTTTTTGCGAAAGGTCAAATTGAACTATTGCCCTTCTTTATATTGCGAATTTTATCAAAATTATTCTTAAAAATCTCATAAAGACTGTTTTGAGAAAATATTATAATCAATATTTTTATATCTAAAAGATAAACTATTTGCATGAAGCATTAGCCTAGAAGAACCAGTATGATGAAGTCTATCTTCAATTGACAACTCTTTTAAAAGATACTTATCAGCAATCTTTTCATCTATACCATATATTGGATCTCCAAGTATTGTATGACCAATTGAATCAAGATGAACTCTTATTTGATGCTGTCTTCCTGTTTGAGGTATTGCTTTTACAAGTGTAGTATTATTATCTCTATTGTACTCTAGAGGTATGATATATGTTAACGATTCTTTTCCCTTTGGATTTTTTGTAGTCATTTTCACACCTATAAGTCCACCATCTTTAGATATGGGTGTATCTATTTTAATATCCTCTTTTAATTCACCTTTTACAATAGCCAAATATTCTTTATCGTACTGTTTCTCTTCAAACATTGTCTTAAGATATATATCTG
>JADHTT010000028.1 GCA_016784825.1 Campylobacterales bacterium | reverse complement strand
GATATTAAAAATGAATTACAATTAAAGTCTAAAGCATATCTAATTCTACAAAGTATGAATGCATTTGATACTAATAGTCCTTATTTTAAATATCCTAGATTTCAAACATTTAGATCAGGGCTTTATAATATAAATGGTACAAAAATATTTTCAACTATAGAAAATGAAATTCCATCATTACAAAAGGGATACTATAAGAGTGATGATAATGCATATTTTATATTAGAACTACCATCATATAAGTATTTTAATGCTTCATATTTAATAGTAGAAAATAAATTATCATATAGTGATGTATATCAAAAGTCTATTTCTATAGGAATATCTATTATAGTCTTGATATTTCTTTTGAGTATTGTATTTTTAAATTGGTTTGCTAAACCATTTAAAGAAATTAATAAACAATTGGATAATTTTATTAAAGATTCTATACATGAAATTAATACTCCGCTATCTATTATAAATATCAATATTGACTTATTTAATAAAAAGTTTGAATCAAATAAGTATACTAATAGAGTTAAAGCAGCATCAAAAGTTTTATCAAATATTTATAATGATATGGATTATTTAATTAAGCATGATAGGGTACATTACGAAAAAAAATCAATCAATATGTGTCATATGCTAAAAGAGAGAATAGATTATTTTACAGAGATTGCATTAATGAAAAATATCAATATACAAAGTGATATACAAACAGATATACAAATAGATATCAACCCTAAACAACTACAAACACTTATTGATAATAATATATCAAATGCCATAAAATATTCTTATGAAGAAAATATAATAAAGATTACTCTATATACAAAAGATGATAGCTATTATTTAGAGTTTAAAGATTATGGTATTGGTATTAAAGATATCGATAAAATTTTCACTAGATATTATAGAGAAGAGCGACAAACTGGTGGTTTTGGAATAGGTCTCAATATTGTTAAAACAATAATAGATGAGAACAATATCACTTTAGATATCATTTCTGAAGTAAAAAAAGGTAGTACTTTTACCTACAAATTTCCTATTAAAAAGATATAAATAAATCATACTTTTATAACCTTCTATAAATATATATAATATTTCACACTGATTTCACATAACAATTTTATACTTCCACTTGAAATCTATCAGGAGGATTAATTTAATGAAAAAAATAATGATTTTATCATCACTTCTAAGTGTTACACTTTTTGCTTCAAATTATGATGCAATAATTGAATCACCAGATGCATCAAAGATGATTAAGAAGGATCTATTAGCAGATGCAACTGCTTATGATATGCCAAAAGGCTGTATCTCATCAGATCCAGATGTACTAGCTAGAGGTGCATTTATGTTCCATAATCTAAATGGTAAAAAAGCTAAAGGTAAATTACCAAAAGGTTTAGCAAAGACACAAATGATACCAGGTAAGACATATTTACCAGGAGATAAAATTCCACATAAACAATATGGAAACTGTGTAGCATGTCATAATATTGAAGGTGCAAAAGGTGGTGGAAATGTTGGTCCAGATTTAACAGGATATAAAGCGATGTTCCTAGATTCTGGTGTAAGAGATAACGCATTTGTATTCCAAAAGATTGCAGATCCAAGAATTGATAATCCAAATACAACAATGACAATTAACTTAACAACAAAATTATTTACAACTAGAGAGATATGTGATATCACATCTTATATCGTATCTGACAAGAAAGGGAAATAGATGGAAAGAAGACAATTTATACAAACATTAGGTGCAGCAGCAGTTGTAACAACTATGATACCAACAGCAAGTTTTGCAGGTGCTACAAGTCCAAATGCTATAGCATATAAAGAGGCAGTTAAAGCAATTACTGGTGGTAAAGAACCAGTAACTGGTAAAATTAAATTAAAAGCCCCAGAGATTGCTGAAAATGGTGCAGTTGTACCTGTAACAGCTGAATTAGATAGTCCTATGACATCTTCAGATTATGTAAAAGCTATCCATATTTTAACTACAAAAAATGGTAATTCAAGATCTATTAGTGCATATTTAACTCCAGCAAATGGTAAGGCTATGCTTTCTACTAGAATTAAACTAGGTGCTACTCAAGAAGTATCTGTAATAGCCGAATTAAGTGATGGTTCATTTGTAAGTGCAGCACAAAGTGTAAAAGTAACAATTGGTGGATGTGGTTGATCCACACCCTTTATAAGTAAACTAAAAAATAAAATATTATAAAAGGATATAAAATGGGAAGAAAATCATTAATTAAAATTAAACCAAAAAAATACAAAGCTGGTGATATCGTAAAAGTAAGTTTTATGATTATGCACGATATGGAAACAGGTCTTAGAAAAGATAAAAAAACTAAAAATCTTGTTCCTATTGATTATGTTTCAGAATTAAAATTTGAGTATGCGGGAAATACATTTACAACTATAAAAACATGGGAAACGCTATCTGTAAACCCAGTAGTAAGTACATATATGATAGTAGATGGTAAAGATGAATTAAAAGTTACTTATACTGAAAGTAACGGTGCAACTGGATCTAATACTAAAAAGATCAAGCCAAAGAAATAAGGATAATTCATGAAAACAGGAATTAAAATAGCGTTGTCTGTGGCTCTTGTATCTACACTATCTTTTGGTGGTGATCAGTTTGCAATGAGTGACGCAGATAGAGCGATGTATGCTGAGATGTTAGAAAACAATCCAGCAGATATCATGGTAGCTAATGGTGAAGAACTATTAGGTGAGATTGGTGGTGATGCAGCGTTGGCAAAATATTTAGGTGTATCTGATGAGGATCTACCAGGATATATTGCTGGATTCCCAAGATATATTGAAAAATTTGGAATGGTAGTAGGTGTAGATCAAGCGCTACAAGCTATGATGCATGATGCTGGCAAAAAACCTTATGCCCTAAAAAGCTCACAGATGTTTGATATGAGTTCATATGTAAAATCAATTGCAAATGGAGAGCCTAGTAATATTGATGTGAATGCAAACCCTCAAATGAAAGAGATGTACGCTCTAGGTAAGCAAACATATGAACAAAAAAGAGGTGGCAGAGGACTTGCATGTTTATCTTGTCATGCTTCAAGCGTAATAGGTACTGTACTTAGAACTCAACCATTGCCAGATTTAACAAGTAAAGGTGTAGCAGTAGCTGCAACTTGGCCAGCTTATAGAATGACAAAATCATCTCTTGCAACTCTTCCAAAAAGATTTCAAGGTTGTATGAAAAATGCACTTCTAAAAGTGATACCACTTGGTTCAAAAGAGATGGTAGCGCTTGAAGTATATTTAACACATGAAGCCAAAGGGACTGAAATATCAATCCCTGGATTAAAAAGATAGGGGTATAAAGTGGATATTTCAAGAAGAGACTTTATGCATATAGCAGCAATACTAGGGATTGGTGCTGCTACAAATGGTTATGCTGGAGGAATTAAAACTCCCTCTCAGGTTTCTCTAAAAGATATATATGATTTTAAAGCTACAGGAAACTTTTCTTTACTTCATATGTGTGATTTACATGCTCATATTAAGCCATTATACTGGAGAGAGCCATCAACATTGATCTCTGCTCCAAACCTTGTAGGAACTCCAGGGTTCTTATGTGGTGAAGCATTTGCTAAGCATTATGGTCTTGAGCCATCAAGCTTAGATGCATACTTTGATACACATGTTGATTTTGAATCTTTAGCTAAGAAATTTGGAAAGATGGGTGGTATTGCACATATCAAAACTGTATTAAACCAAATTAGAAAAGAAAGAGGTGAAGATAATGTTCTTTTCCTAGATTCTGGGGATACTTGGCAAGGTACTGGTGTAGCACTTAAGACTAGAGGTGAAGCAATTGTAAAAGCGCAAAACTATCTTGGTGTTGATGTAATGGTTGGTCACTGGGAATTTACATACGGTAAAAAGAGAGTAAAAGAATTAATTGAGATGCTTGATGCTAAATTTATATCACAAAATGTAGTTGGAAATGATCCATTTTCAGATGAGTTTGAAGAGTTAATTTTTGAGCCATATACAATTCAAGAAAAAGGTGGAGCTAAGATTGGTATTATTGGTCAATCATTCCCATTCACATCTACTGCTAACCCAAAAGAGTTTACAGAAGGTTGGAGTTTTGGATTAAGACTTGATACTTTACAAGAATATATTGATGAGCTTAGAAATGAGCATAAAGTTGATTGTGTAGTTGTATTATCACATGATGGATTCTCTGTGGATCAAGAAGTAGCTAAAAAAGTTAATGGTATTGACTTTATTTTAAGTGGGCATACTCATGATCCTTCACCGGAACCAATTATTGTAAATGATACAGTAATTGTAATTGCAGGAAGTCATGGTAAGTATGTTGGTAGATTAGATGTGGATGCATCAAATGGAAAAGTTAACTCTTATGAGTATAAGTTAATTCCAATTGCTTCAAATCTTATCCCTGCTGATCCAGCTGGTGTAAAGCTTGTAGATGAGTTATATGCTCCATTTGCAAAAGAGTTTAATGAAGTTTTAGGTCAGACTAAAAATATCCTATATAAAAGGGATACATTCTTCTCTACATTTGATCAGTTGATCAATGATGCTATTATGGATGAGATGAAATGTGATATTTCATTTACACCAGGATATAGATGGGGAACTACAGTATTAGCAGGTGATGATGTACTAATGGATAATGTATATGAGATGTGTGGTATTACATACCCAGATGTTTATACATTTGATTTAAAAGGTGCAAAAATTGCAAACCTTCTTGAAGATATTGCTGATAATGTATTTAATGCAAATCCACTTTTACAACAAGGTGGAGATATGAGTAGACTAGGTGGTGTTACATACAGTATAGCTGTAGCAGCAAAATCTGGTAAAAGAATATCAAATCTAATGATTGGAGGAAAGCCAATCGATTTAGATAAGACCTATTCTGTGTCATCTTGGGGTGGAAACTTGCAAAAAGCAGGTGAGAATCTACAAAAAGACAAAATAAGACCTGTATATGATATCACTAGAGATTATATAAAAAGACAGAAAGTTATTGATGTAAGTAATGAAGGTAATGTTACTTTAGTTGATTATGATTGTGGATGTCCAGTAAAAGATTCAACATCTTGCTAGACAAATAGGTGTTGGCAGCTGCAACTGCCAACAATTGAATGAATATATAAAATATACACATTGCATACATATTTTATAGAATTCTGATTAAATTTATATTAAAAGGATAAGAAATGAAAAAAAATACAATGATTAAATTAGCAACATCTGCAGCAGCAGTATTATTAGCAACTACTTCAGCAAATGCTGGATACACAATGAAGCAAAAAGTTGGTGATGCAGATACTAAACTTACATTCTTTGGATTCTCTCAAATCAATGCTGAAGTTGAGACGCAAGGTGCTGCAAATAGATTAAAAATGGGTGCAGATAGAATTAGATTAGGATGGAAATATGTTTCTGGACCAGTAAGAGGTAAGGTTTTCTTAGATTTTAATCAAGGTACAGATGATACAGAAGATGTTGGAGCAAGAAGAGTAATTAAAGATGCATTTATCGCATACAAATTTAATGATGCAGCTGTAGTTAAAGCTGGTGTAATTAAGACTCCTGTAGGTATGGGATTTACAATTCCTGGATGGAACCTTGATACAATAAAAAGAGCATTTGATAAGCAACTTGCGTTCGAGCGAGGAAATGGTATTATGATCTCTGGTCGTGATATGGGTATGGGTAATGATGCAAAAGTAAATGGTCTTGAGATGGGTCATGAAAGACCAATGCAAGGTTTTGGTTATGACCTTATGATTGCTGCACAAACTACTAGATCTGGTGCTGTATTAGAATCAACTGGTGAGGGAAATAGAGATAATGCATATATGGCAAGAGTTCATTATGATAGAGGTGAAGCTCTTCACTTAGAAGTGTCTGCTGGTACATCTCCAAAAGCAGGTGGGACTGATACAAGTGAAGATTATAATGTGTTAAATGTTGGTCTTGATTCACATTTTGGTGAAGGTAAAAATGTAAAAGCAGAATATTTTAGTGTATCTGGTGTAAAAGGTGCTAAGCATGATGTAGATACATTAGCTTTAACTTATACTCAATATGTTACTCCAAACTTAGAATTAGCTATTAAGACTATTTCTGGAGAAGCAACACATAATGGTGTTAACACTGATGGTACAAATACTTATGCTGGATTTAACTTCTATCCTAATAAAGTATCTACTAAGATGGATAGAGGAGCTAAAAGAAAAAATAATCAGCGTGTAATTAAAGTAAATTACCTTGCTACAACTGGAAATCTTGATTCTCCATCATTCAAAACTAATGATGCAGTACTTGCAATGTATCAATTTAAATTCTAGGATAAGATCCTAAATACAAGCAAAACTATCTTTTGGTAGTTTTGCTTAAATAATGTATAATAAAGTCACTTAATTCCTTTTCCTTATCATTTTCTAGAAGTTTATATTTCTATAAATATTTTTAAGTGGCTTTATTATATATTATTATATGATCTCATAATAAATCAAGGGATAATTATGAAACAACTTACACTAATTATACTTCTTAGTATCAATCTTTTAGCCATACAGTGGCAAACTTTTGAAGAAGCAAAACTAATTCAAAATAAAAATTCAAATCAAAACATTATTATGATATATGTTACTGCATCACATTGTCCATATTGTAAAAGAATGGATAAAAATGTTTTTCAAGATAAAAATATGTCTAAATGGCTTGAAAGTAAATTTATACCAGTAAAAATTGATATGGATTTTGATGATATACCAATGAATTTAAAGCCTACAATGACACCAACATTTTATTTTGTAGATAAGGCTGAAAAAGTGATTAAAACTATACCAGGATCTTGGAATCAAGAAGACTTTAAAGATCTGACAAGGAAAATAAAATGATAAAAATAATTGTAACACTATTATGTATTAGTATATTTATAAAAGCAGAGACCCAGTTAGTTGAGCCTTTGCCATCAATAATTGAGCCTAGAAAAATTGTATTATCAATAGGTAGTGGAAATTCAGAAGATATACATCATATACTAGGAAGTGCAAATAATATTCTTAAATTTTATGGTCCAGAAAAAGTAAATATGGTTATAGTTGCATACTATCATGGTATTAAAGCAGTGATGTTAGAAAATATTAATATTATAAAACGAGTAAAAGCATTACAACTTTATGATGTAGAATTTATAGCATGTGGAAATACTATGCGAACAAAAAATATACAACAAGATCAACTTATAGATGATATTAGCATAGCAACAGCTGGACTAGTTGAGATAATTGAGAGACAAAAAGATGGATATGTTAATATAAATCCATAATATTAATATTATTTCACATTTAATTCATACAATTTTGATAATCTTCCACTATAAATAAAACAAATAGGAGATAATATGAGAAATATTATTTTAGCAGCAATATTGATGTTGACTGCATCTGCATTACAGGCAAAAGGTGATCTACATCTATTTGATATAGATAATAAAAAAGGTACTATTACACCTTTAAATATAGAGAAAATGTTAAAAGCTAACGGCTTTATAGTAGATCTAAACTCAGAAATGAATCTACCTTTTACAAAACAGTTTCAAAAGACAACATTTAAGATCTTTACACTAATGACATTTCATCATAAAGATTTATCAATAGATTTAGTAAAGAAATACCCACAAGCTGGTGTATTTACACCCATGGGTATTGGAATATACC
>JADHTT010000027.1 GCA_016784825.1 Campylobacterales bacterium | reverse complement strand
GTCCAATCACACAATGGGCAGAAGATCTTTTTTCAAATGAGAATGGTAAATAGTATATGAGACATTTAAGAGGATATGGAAAACGGTACTTTAGCTTAAGTATAATTGCTATGTACTCTACTATTGATAAGCTATCTACAATAGATACAAACTATCAATACCATGTCACAGCATGGGAATATGCTCAACCAAAGACAGGACCACCACAATACCTATTTAACTAATAAAAAAATAAAAATTAAATAGGAAAAAAATGAAAAATACAATAAAATTAAGTTTAGTAGCTAGTGTTTTAGTAGCTACATTAAGTGCGAATGATGACTTCGCAAGTGCGACAGTTTATAGTGCTACAAAATCTGAACAATCAATTAAAGATGTAACATCAAATGTAAATGTAATTACTGCAGAAGATATTGAAGAGAAGAATTATACAACTATTACTCAAGCTATTAGCAGTATATCGGGTATTGATTTTACTAGTAATGGAGGTCTTGGAAAATCATCTTCAGTTCGAGTAAGGGGTTCAGACAGTAAGAGGGTATTGGTTCTTATAGATGGTATAAGATATAACGATATCACTGGATTAAATGGAGCTCCTTTTGAACATTTAATGATAAGTGATATAGAACAAATTGAGATTGTAAAAGGTGCACAATCTGGTATTTGGGGTGCAGATGCAACAGCTGGAGTTATTAATATAATTACAAAAAGCGCTAAAGCTGGATTACATGGTGGTGTAAATTTTGAGTATGGAAGTTTTAACACAAAAAAATATGGAGCTTTTGCCGCATACAAAACAAATAAATATTATTTTAAATTAAGTTCTCAAAAAGTTACTAATGATGGCTTTACTGCAAAAGCTACACGGAATGTAGATATAGATTTGTATGAAGATGATGGATATGAAAACACTACTAGTTCTTTAAAATTTGGAATAAAGATAGATGAAACAAATAAAGTAGATTTAATCCATACAATTATTGATGCAAAAAGTGATTATGATGGTTCTAATGACTCTTTAGATACTACACATAATACAACTAAAGATAATTTTTCATCAATAAACTTTAATCATATAGATAGCTTTAATGAACTTGATATTTATATTAAGCAATCAGAGTTTGATAGAGATTCAATTGATTCTCAATATAGTTCCCATTATAGATATGATGGAGAAGTTGTTGAATATGGTTTTAAATCAAAAATTGATTATGGTAAGAAAGATTTTGTAATATGGGGAATTGACCATAAATCTTTTGAACATAAGAATGCTATAAATAATGATTATAAGAATGATGCACTATTTATTACAAATAACAATAGTTTTGAAGGTATTATTGGTGGAGAAACTATTTGTACTCAATCTATTAGAAAAGATAATTATGATAAATTTAATAATAAACTAACAGGGAAAATAGGGGCAAAGCATATTCATAAGAATATAGAAGATTTTACAACAAGTATAAATTATGGTACAGCATACAATGTGCCAACACTATATAATTTATATAATCAACCAACATGGACTCAAATTAATCCAGAAACTACAAAATCATTTGATATAACAGCCCAATATAAAAATTTAAAGCTTACTTACTTTAATAATAAAACAGACAAAATGATATCTTATAAAAACTGGACAGATGGATATGAGAATTTAGATGGAATAACTATAATGAAGGGGTATGAATTAGAATATAGCCGTGACATACTTGAAGATACACTATTTACATTTAATTATACATATTTAGATGCAAAAGATAAAGATGGATATGATTTAGAAAGAAGAGCAAAAGAGACTTTAAAAATTAACTTAGATTATTATGGTCTTGCTAATTATCATCTGAATTTAAATAGTGAGTATATTGGAGATAGAATAGAATATACATATGGAACTCATACTGTAGATGCCCAAACTGGTAATTATGTAGTGTGGAATGCAGTTGCAAACTATGATATTACAAAATCTTTACAAACATATTTAAAGATAGATAATGTAACAGACAAATACTACCAAACAGTTGATGGATACGCAACATCTCCAAGAGCATACTATGCTGGATTGAAGTATAATTTCTAATGAAACACTTCTTATTCTTCTTTCTTTTTGTCATTAATCTAAATGCCTACGATAGAATCATAGCATTAAGCCCAAGCATAAATGAGATTATTTATGCTTTGGGTGATGGTGATAAAATAGTTGCAAATACTACATTTTGTAATTATCCCAAAGACTCAAAGAATAAAACAAAAGTTGGGGGCTATTTTGACCCCAATTTAGAAAAGATAGTATCACTTAAGCCAGATATTGTATTGATGCAAAAAAGTAGTATCAAGCTATCAAAGCAACTAAATAGATTAGGTATAAAGACGCAACTATTTTCACTTCAATCACTTGATGATATAAAAACAACAATCTCTAAAATAGGTGTGGTATTGGATAAGCAATCTGATGCTAGAGTTATTTTAGAGAAAATAGATAAAGCTATACAAGATACACAAAATATTGTTAAAAACAAAAAAATTTTAATAGCTATTGGTCACCCAATAAAATTAGATAGAAGAGTATTTGTAGTTGGTGATAATCTATATATGGATGAGATTATAAGCCTAAGTGGAAATCAAAATGCTTTTAGCAAAAAAGGTGGTGGACAACCTGTGTTAAATATGGAAAATATACTAGCATGTAATCCTGATATAGTTATAGTACTTGCACCATATAGAATCCAAAAAAACTTAACAAAAAAACAGCTAATCAATCCATGGTTAGATCTACCAATAAATGCAGCTAAAACAAAATCAATATATATCTTAGATAAAGAGTATGCAGGAATAGCTAGCCATAGGCTAGAATACTTTTTAAAAGATTTTAGGGAATTTTTAGAAGATGCTAAAGCTAGATAATTACTCAAACTATATCTTAGATGATATATCATTAAGTGTAAAAGAGCAAAATCTTATAATCCTAGGATCAAACGGCTGTGGTAAAACAACACTTGCTAAGGCATTTTCAGGCTTACTAGACAATAGTAAGCTAGATACAAAATTAGTAAATTATATCCCAACTAAATTAGATATCTTTGATAGCTTTTTAAGTGTCAAAGAGTTTTTGGATCTATCTTGTTTGCATGGCAAGTGTACAATAGATGAGGTATGTGAGATATTAGATATTTCAGATCTAAAAGAAAAAAATGCTAAAACTTTAAGTAGTGGAGAATCCCAACTCGTATTGTTAGCAAGTGCTATTTTACATTCTGCAAAATACACAATACTAGATGAACCAACATCAAATCTAGATCCACAAAAGGTCAAGAGAGTCTTTAGATTGTTAAAAGATGATACTATATTAAATTATAAAGTGATTATCACTCACAATCTTGATTTAGCATATAAACTAGGATTTGATGTGATATATATCAAAGATGGAAAAATTGATTTTTCTGGGACTGGACAAGAGTTTTTTGCACAAGATAATTTAGATAAATATTTTGATAAGAGTGTAAAAAATATTGATGGCAATATAGTGGTGAGCATATGAGATATTTAGCAATTTTAATCTCATTTATTATTTTAATATCTGCTCCATTTTTTGGTCAAGTAGATATGCAGCTTGCTAATATTTTTGACTTTAGTAGTTCTGATGCGATTGTATTTTGGGATATTAGATCTCCTAGAGTTGTATTGGCATTTTTTGTAGGTGGTATATTAGCTCTTGGTGGACTTGTATTTCAAACAATATTTAGAAACCCTATGTCTACACCTTTTACATTAGGGGTGGCTTCAGGTGCTACACTCTTTACTGCAATAGCGATTGTATTAGGATTGATGCAATTCATTTCAATATTTGCCTTTATAGGTGCTATTGTAACTGTAGCTGCACTATTTGTCATAGCTTCAAGACTTAAGGGCACTTCTACAGCTTCGCTACTTTTAGTGGGTATCGCCCTTAGTTTTTTTTATAGTGCATGTTTGATGGTGATGTTTTTTATAAGTGATCTTCATGAGAGTTATGAGATTGTAAGATTTACTATGGGTAGTTTGGATGTAGTTGGATTTGATAGTGTTGCTATTGTTACAGTTGTGGCTATTGGACTACTTGTACTGATTTTAAGCTATAAGTATGAGTTAAAACTACTTCTTACTTCACATGAGTTTGCTATGCTAAAAGGGCTGGATCTTAAAAAGACAAACTACATACTTCTTCTGTGCGTATCTGTAGCAGTTGGCGTTGCTGTGAGTATTACAGGACCTATTGGATTTATAGGGCTTATTGTGCCACATATTTTAAAACTAATTTATAAAAAAAGTGCAGAAAAACTAATAGTGCCAATATTTTTCTACGGTGGTGTATTTTTGGTATTTTGTGATTTAATTGCTAGAAATCTAGGGACAGTTAGTGATATTCCAATAGGAGTAGTTACATCATTTTTAGGTGCACCATTTTTTATATATTTGATTATGAGACAAAAAAGAGGAATATGATGGATTTTAATACAACAGAACAAGATATTTTGATTGATATAATCAAGGCAAGACGAGATATTAGAGGTAACAATTTCACTTCAAAAAAAATCAAAAAGAAAAAAATAAATCAAATCCTAGAAGCTGGTATCCATGCACCATCTGTTGGGTTTTCTCAACCTTGGAAATTTGTAGTTATTGAAGATGAAAAAATAAAAAATAAAATCTATGATAATTTTACAAAAGAGTATGAAAATAGTAAAAAGTATTTTAAAAATAGATCCAAAACATACAATAGTCTAAAGCTAGAGGGGATAAAAGAAGCACCCGTAAATATTGCTGTGTATTACAAAAAAAGTGATAAAAAGATACTAGGTCAAACTTCTCAAAAAAAGATGGGTGAGTATTCTGTAGTGTGTGCTATACAAAATATGTGGCTTATGGCAAGAGCTTTAAATATAGGTATTGGATGGGTTAGTATTTTAAAACCTAAAAAAGTAAATAAGATTTTAAATGTTCCAAAAGATTATAAATTAGTTGGCTTCCTATGTGTAGGATATGTAAAAGAGTTTTTAGATACGCCAGAGTTAGAAACTCTAAAATGGGAAGAGAAAAAAGAGATTAAAAAGGTAATATCTTGGGTATAAAAACAAATATATCAATAGATATGTTGCCTAAAAAATATAAACAATATAGACTAATAGAAACAATAGATGGGGTAAGTGATACTGTATATTTACTAGATGATAAATATGTTTTAAAAATATTTGAAAACAGTAGCAAAGAACAAATAAACAATGAATATAAATTACTAAACGAACTTAAAAATATAAATGTACCAAAAGTTGTAGATATATTCCAAGTAGATAAAAAATATGCAGCAATATATACATGTATAGGTGGAGCAAGTATTAAAAGTGCTAACTTATCCCATATAAAACAAATTGGGGTATTTCTAAATCAACTACATAGTCAAACATCTTTAAAAACAAATACAAATAAGAAACTTTTTAGTGTAGAGCACCTAAAAATACTAATAGATTCTAGTAAGCAAAGTGAGTTATTAAATCATTTTAATAATATAAATATTACACTTAATGATGATGGATTAATTCATGGAGATATATTTTTGGATAATGTAAAATTTAAAGATGATATATTAAGTGGTGTGTATGATTTTAGTGAAGTATGTGAGGGTGACTTTATGTTTGATTTAGCAGTGATAGCATCATCGTGGTGTTTTGATGGAGATAATATAAATATAAAAAAATTAAGCTGTTTATTGGAAGGTTATGGTACGAAAATAGAGTATGAAATATTTACCAACTATATAAAATATGCTTTGTTATACTATGCTACAATAAGACATATAGATAATAGAGATTTTATGCAACTGGCTAGAAGGATTGAAAAATTATGATTAAAAATATTATAGGAAATATAGATTTTGTAGAGAGCTTAAGGGGTAAAAAAGCTACATTTTTAATAGCATTAAGCACAACTAGAACAATTCAAATAGATGGGATTACACAAGCTGGAATACCTGGCTTAATACATCTTACACCAACATTAGATATTGAATTTGTATGTAGTGGCCAGATTAGATGCTTAGATAATATTGCACAAACACCAAAAGGTGTACCAACTCCTGCACTGATGACTCGTGCAGTACATATTTTAAATCCATATTCAAATATTGAAATACTAGATCTTGGGATGGATACAAAGCCAAAACTTGATTATTTTGAGTGTTATGATTTTGAGATGAAACCTAGTGGATCAATTGATAATGGTGCTGATATAGATGCTATGGATATTTTCCAACAGGGTGTTGAGTTTGGTAAAAACTATAAATGTAAAGATGATTATATCATTTTAGCAGAATCAGTGCCAGCAGGTACAACTACAGCAGCAGCTACAGCGCTTGCTTTGGGATATGATTGTAAGGATAAATTTTCATCAAGCTTTAAAAATGTACCAAACGATATCAAAGAGATTACTATTGCTAAAGCTCTGGAAAATATCAAAGATAAAAAAGATCTATTTGAAAGAGTTGGTCAAGTAGCCGATAATATGCTTATATTTAATGCTGGATTTATTTTAGGATGTAGCTATAATCAAACTAAAATAGTCCTAGCAGGTGGTACTCAAATGGCTGCTGTATTGCTTCTAGTAAATTCAATAGTAAACTATATGGGTGGAAAATTAGATAGTAAAAATCTTGCTCTTTGTACAACTAAATGGGTTGCAGAAGATAAAAATAGTGATATTAAAGGTTTATTAGAGATGCTTGATTTTAATATCAATGCTTACTATGCCGATTTTGATTTTTCACTATCAAGTCATTGCGCGCTTAAACTATATGATCAAGGTGAAGCGAAAGAGGGTGTAGGTGCTGGTGGGGCATTAATGTATGGGTTTTTAAATGGACTGTCAAAAGAGAAAATAATTAAACAAATAGAAGAGTTTTTAGGATAATGTTTATTTTATACTTTGGTGGACAAAAGTCTGGTAAATCCAAACTAGCTGAACAAAAAACTAGAGAATTATCTACTAATACTAAGCCATATTATATTGCCACTTATGATAATAGCTATGGTGATAGCGAGATGGAAACGAGAATAGATAAACATCAAAATCAAAGAGAAAATAGTTTTGAAACAATTGAAGAGTCAACAGATTTAACAAAAGCTATTAAAAACAATAATACCTATTTGATTGATTGTATCTCTATGTGGATATTAAATAATATTCAAAAAGATGAAGATGTATTATTACAGCAATTAGATGATATATCAAAGTGTAAAGTAAATATAGTATTTGTACTCAATGATGTAAGCTCTGGTATTATTCCATTTGAAAAAGAGACTAGAAAATTTGTCGATCTTACAGGGATAGTTGGGCAAAAACTAACATCAATTTGCGATGAGGTCTATGAGGTCAACTTTGGACTTGAAAAGAGATTGAAGTGAGTAGTGTGACAAAAGGTATAATATATAGTATCTCATACTTTACAACATTGCCTATAAAGATGCCATACTTTGACGCAAATAAAAACTTCTATACAGGAGTGGTATACGGATTGCCAATAGTTGGACTTCTATTGGGCTTGATAGTGGTGGGATTATTTTTAATTTTGCCTTTTGATCCACTTTACAAAGCGATTTTAGTTTCTATTATGTACTTATTTTTGTATGGTTTTATACATTTAGAAGCTGTAGCAGATACTATTGATGGATTATTCGCCTCTTTATCTAATAAAGATGTTCACACTATTATGAAAGAACCACAAATAGGTGCTATAGGTGCTATTGGAACTTTTTGTTTTGTATTATTGAAAATTTTAGCTATTGCATATTTACTTTTTTATGAGCAGTTTGAATTTGTTATATTAATTTTTATGTTAAGTAGGGTATCACTTTTATTTGCACTTGATCTTGAGTTTCACAAAGACAGTAGTTTTGTGTTGTCATTAAAAAATAGCTATAGTGCATCTTCATTTTTTAAAATACTTTTCTTTCCATTTAATATTTTAACAAAATATATACTTTCAAAGTTAAAGAAACAACTTGGCTTCTTAAATGGAGATACATTAGGATTTAATATAGAATTACAAGAGATAATCTTATTAAATATTGCGGTGATGTTTTGCTAATATATGAACATGGTGGCCAGATTGAACAATTTGCGAAAGAGCTAGATTGTG
>JADHTT010000026.1 GCA_016784825.1 Campylobacterales bacterium | reverse complement strand
AGCAGTAATTTCAATTGGAGCTACAAGCTATACAGAGTTTGGAGAGAATAACTACCTAGAAGTAGCAGATGAATGTTTTGTATTTATTTATGATTCAAATAAATATTCACCTGAACAAATTGAAGAGTTTGTAAATACAAATGATATAGAACAAAAAGAAGCTCTATCTATTTTAAAACAAACTATTATTTAACAATAAAGTTTTATTATGCAAATACGAGTTGATTACGAAAATAAAATTATATCTTAGTATAAAATATAACTATTTTTATTATTAAATCCAAAATAATTGGATTATCTATATAATATTATTGATTTTATAGTATAATAACTCTTATGAAAACAATAGAACTAAGAAATGCCTTACCGTTGTCCATATTTTCCCATGAAATGCTTTATTCTTTACTTGAAAAATCAGTAAATAATGTCAATGATAAAATTTCAAACCTTGTAAAAAATGGTGACTTAATAAGACTAAAAAAAGGTTTTTATACTTTTTCAAAAGCTTATCTTACAAGACCAGTTGATCTAATCAGTGTTGCAAACACACTTTATACCCCATCGTATGTATCTTTTGATTATGCTCTTAGTTTTTATGGAATGATACCTGAGAGGGTAAGTGAAATAACATCTGCTACTAGTAAAAATGAAAAACTTTTTGATACACAATCAGGAAGATTTAGCTATAAAAAAGTACCACTTCAAGCTTATTCTTTAGGTGTTGATTGGATTTATGATGAAATTGAAGGTGGACAATTTATAGCAACACCCGAAAAAGCTTTGTGCGATAAGATACGATATGATAGAGGTATAGGTACACTTACTCAAAGCGCAATGCTTGAATATCTCAAATATGATTTAAGAATTGAAATTACAAAGCTACTAGATAGCCATCTTATAGAAGAGATTGCAACTGCTTATAGATCTAAAAATTTAAAAACATTAGCACAACTAGTTCACAAAGGAAAACTATGACACATCCAGCACTGATAAAAATGTTAGAAAAATATGATTTGACAAATTCCAATAGTAGCTATGATGCTTTACGAGAAATTCTACAAGAGATAGTGTTGCTAGGACTTTATGATGCGGGGTTTTTTAAACATGCTGCTTTTTATGGTGGAACGGCTCTGCGAATACTGCATAATCTTCCAAGGTTTTCGGAAGACTTAGATTTTTCACTTCTACAAAGTAATCTAGCATTTAATCTAAAACCTTACGAAGAAGCGATCATCTCTAGCTTGAAATCTTTTGGGTTTGATGTAACAATAGAAATAAAAGAAAAAAACAATAGTAGTGCAATAGCATCAGCTTTTGTAAAAGGTAACACGATTGAGCACTTAATAAACATAAATGCTCCAAAAGATATAACAAATAAGATTCATAGAGATCAGGCGGTAAAAATAAAACTTGAAGTGGATACAAACCCACCACTAGAGTTTGAAACTGCAAATGTTATACGACTAACTCCAAGACCGTTTTCAATTAATGCTTTTACTTTACCATCACTATATGCAGGGAAAATGCATGCTATTCTTTGTCGTGCATGGAGTACAAGACCAAAAGGGAGAGATTGGTATGATTTAGTTTGGTATATAGCAAATGATGTTGAACTTGACTCTAAACACCTAAAATCAAGGCTTTCGCAAAGTTGTAAATATTTAGAAGAGAACAATATACAAATACCAACCAAACTTACAAAACAAACTATAAAAGATCTTCTTTTACAAAGAATAGAAAGTCTTGATGTAGAAAAAGCAAAAAATGATGTACAACCTTTTATAAAAGATATGAGAGAGATTGAACTTTGGTCTAAAGAGTTTTTTGTGGTAATGATAGAAAATATGAAAGTTAGGTAGTTTTGCCATGATACTTCAAGAACTCCATCAAAAACTGCAATTTTTAGAATCTCAAAGAACACAACTTGAAAATGAGATTTTAGAAACCAACAAGTAAACACAAAGAATACTCTTATATTAAACTCATCATAAATCATGTTAATTTTCTGTACAATAACGATATAAATTTAGAAGAATAACTTTCAGTTTCAATAATTTTTGTGTCCGTAAAAAATTAAGTAGCTGTTAAAGTGTTATAAACAAAGGGATAGAGCTTGAACATACGAGTTTATTACGAAGATACAGATGTCGGTGGTGTAGTTTATTATGCAAATTATCTAAAATTTTGTGAGAGAGCTAGAAGTGAATTGTTTTTTCAAAAAGGCTTATCGCCTCACCTAGATAATCAATTTTTTGTAGTAAAGTCAATTCAAGCTGACTATATCAGTTCTGCTATTTTTGCTGATATTTTAGATGTAAGTACTTCATTAGTTGAATTAAAAAAAGCATCCCTAGTTTTAAAACATATTATAATAAATCAAAACAATAAAACTATATTTGAAATGACAGTCAAATTGGCATTTTTAAAAGATGGTAAACCATCTAAAATACCTGAAGATTATTTAGATATTTTTAACTAGACAATAAATCTTTTAGTGATTCTTTTGGGTGTTTACCATCTAAGATAAATTTAACTTCGTCAGCAATTGGTGTATATATATTATGTTCTCTTGTAAGCTTATATATAGCCTCACTTGTTTTAACGCCTTCTGCTACTTCACCTAATTCTTCTAAAATAACATCCAATGATTTTCCAGCAGCTAAACCTAATCCAACTCTAAAATTTCTACTCATTTTGCTACTAGCAGTTAAAAATAGATCTCCTGCTCCAGAAAGACCTATAAATGTCTCATCTTTTGCACCAAAGTATTTACCAAATCTAGCCATCTCAACTAAACCTCGTGATATTAAACTAGCTCTGGCATTGTTTCCAAGTTCAAGACCTTCACATACACCACTTGCAATTGCTAGTACATTTTTATATGCTCCTGCAATCTCAGCACCAATTACATCATCGCTATAATATGTTTTAATAAATGATGGGAAAAGTTGACTGAATTCATTATAAAAAGTTTGAGAATCTGAATTTAATACCAAAGCTGTTGGTAAACCTTGTACTACTTCAGCTGCAAATGAAGGACCAGATATAAATCCTAAATTTTTAGGTGGTACATATCCTTCATATATCTCTTTTAAAAACTTACCTGTATGTGCTTCAATACCTTTAGCTGCAACTAACACTTTTTGACCATTGTATTTAAAGTTTTCTTCTAACCAAGCTCTTATGCTTTGAGCAGGTATTGCAATTACAAGATATTCACATTGTAAAGCATCATCAAGTGATACAAAGTTTTCGATATCTTTTTTTGTTCTACTTGTAATTAAACATTTTTGATCTTTATTTAGTGCATAGTGAAGAGCTTGTCCCCATTTTCCTGCACCAATTACACAAATAGAACTCATAAGATTAGCCTAGTCTCTGCTTAAGTAGTTTATTTACAACTTGAGGATTTGCTGAACCTTTAGAAGCTTTCATAGTTTGTCCTACAAAGAATCCAAATAGTTTATCTTTACCACTTTTGTATTGCTCTACTTTATCTTCATTGTTAGCTATAATCTCATCGATAATTGCTAAAATAGCTCCATCATCAGATACTTGCTTTAATCCAAGTTTTTCAATAACTTCATCTACTTGGACATCATTTTCCATAAGATAATCTAGTACTTCTTTACCAGCTTTTCCAGAGATATCTCCTGACTCAATAGCTTTTACTAATGTAGCTAACTTATTTGCATTTACAGGAGAATTAGTTATATTTAGGCCAGCTTCAGAAATCCTTGCTTGAAGTTCAACTGTAAGCCAAGTAGTAGCCATCTTACCACTGATATCAGCATGCATCATATCTTCAAAAAAGTATGCCATCTCTTTATTAGCACAAATTACACCTGCATCATATTCTTTTAATCCAAATTCTTTTACAAATCTCTCTTTTTTAGCATCTGGAAGCTCAGGAATTTTAGAATATTTTTCAATCATCTCATCTGTTACAACCAATGGTAATAAATCTGGATCTGGGAAATATCTATAATCAGCTGCATCTTCTTTACCTCTCATAGATCTAGTTTCACCAGTATTTACATCAAAAAGTCTAGTTTCTTGGACAACCTCTTCATCATATACACCGTCTTCCCAAGCTTCTCTTTGTCTTTGAACCTCATACTTAATAGCTTTTTCAATAAATTTAAAACTATTCATATTTTTGATTTCACATCTTGTATAAAGTTTATCTTCACCTTTTGGTCTAATAGAGATATTTACATCAGCTCTAAATGATCCCTCTTGCATATTTGCATCACTAATATCAATATATCTTACAATAGAGTGTAGCTTTTTAAGGTATAAAATTGCTTCTTCTGCACTTCTCATATCTGGCTCTGAAACAATTTCTAATAATGGTGTCCCTGCTCTATTTAAATCAACTTTTGAATGGTCACCTGCATGTGTATTTTTACCTGCATCATTTTCTAGGTGTGCACGAGTTACTCCAATAGTTTTATGTGAACCATCTTCAAAATCAATAACAACCTCACCCTTGTCAACAACCGCTACTTCAAACTGTGATATTTGATATCCTGTTGGTAAATCTGGATAAAAATAGTTTTTTCTATTAAATATAGATTTTCTATTGATTGGTGCATTTATTGCTGTTCCTAATTGAATAGCTTTATGAACTGCTTCTTTATTTAGTACAGGTAGTGCTCCTGGTAATCCTAAACAAGTTGGACATACATTTGTATTAGCCTCTGCTCCAAAACTTGTAGCACAATCACACCATAATTTACTATTTGTATTTAACTGGGCGTGTACTTCTAAACCTATTATCGTTTCAAACATTAATTGTTTCCTTTATCTTACTACTTCTATATCTGCTGTTAATCTTAACTGATTAAAATAATCTTTTAAATATTTATTTTCTCTATTTTGCATAATGATTTGGAAAATCTTATCTTTTACTTTTTCAAATTCTAAAATAGTAATATCTTTTTTTTCTTTTACAAAGTACATCATAAATCCATTATTAGTTTGTGAAATTTTTGTAAACTTACCATTGTCAATACCATTTAATATGTACCTAATATTTGAATTTGTACTTGACATATCTATTGTTTCATTTGTTCTTACTATTGATTCATTGACAAACATTGGATTTTCAGTAACTTGTACTAGTAAATTTTGATTAGCAGAACTATATTGCACAACATCTATTTTAGCAGCTACACTAAAAAGATTTTGATTATTTTCATAGTATATTTTAGTATCTTCATCAGTAGCATATCTAATATTGCCAGCTACTACTTTCTTAGATAACTTTTCTTTTAATAATTTCGTTTTAATATCATTTTCAAAAATATCATAATTTGTTTGAGCTTTTACAGCTTGTTTAAATTGATCTATATTCATATTATTTGAACTAGCTATATTTTCTATACGCTGTTCTATCTCATCTGCTGATACAACTATATAGTGTCTTTTAAGCTCTTGATCATAAAGCATATCATCAACTATAAGGTTTACTGCTGTTTGCTTATCTATATTTAAACTTTGCATCTTGCTATCTATATCTACAAGTGTCACGATATCATTGTTTACTTTTAATGCAATAGCATCTACTAATCCATCAGTAGCTAATTAAATTGTAAAAAACATAGATAATAATATTTTTTTCATGGTTTTGATCCCTCAGTTTTCCCTTTTTTAAAGGGTATAATAAAGTCATTTTATCATATAATTGCTTTATGAAAACTATTACTTTAAAATCACCATTTGATATGCATTTGCATTTAAGAGACAACGATATGCTAAAATTAGTAGCACCCCTTACATCTGATACATTTACAGGTGCTATTATTATGCCAAACCTTGTACCACCTGTAGATACAAAAGAGGCAGTAATTGCATACAAAAATAGAATTATGGATGCTGTTAGTGATAAAACTTTTAATCCTATGATGACATTATTTTTTAAGCCTTATACAAAAGAATTTTTAGAAGATGTAAAAGACAATATCACAGCACTAAAACTTTATCCTGCTGGTATTACTACAAATAGTGAAGGTGGAGTTGAAACAATTGATACAGTTGCATTAGCACCTACTTTAAATGCAATGGCAGATTTAAATATTCCACTATGTGTACATGGAGAAACAAATGGTTTTGTAATGGATAGAGAGTCTGAGTTTATGTCTGTTTATGAAGCATTGGCAAAAGCATTTCCAAAATTAAAAATTATTATGGAACATATCACTACAAAAGATGCAGTTGAACTTGTGCAAAAATATGACAACTTATATGCTACTATTACACTACAACATCTTCTTATTACACTTGATGATGTAGCTGGTGGTATGCTTCAACCTCATCTATTCTGTAAGCCAATTGCAAAAAGATATGAGGATAGAGATGCATTACAGCAAATTGCACTTTCTGGTCATCCAAAAATTATGTTTGGTAGCGATTCTGCCCCTCATCCAAAACATGCAAAAGAAGCATGTGGATGTGCTGCTGGTGTATTTACATCACCAATTGCCTTACAAGTACTTGTAGAACTGTTTGAAAAGAACAATTGCTTAGATAATCTTCAAAAATTCATATGTGATAATGCTTGTGATATTTATGGAATTAAACGAACATCAAAAGATATTACTTTAGAGAAAAAAGAATTTACAGTACCTTCAGCATATGATGGATTTGGTGAAACAGTTGTACCTATGTATGCTGGACAAACTTTAGCTTGGAGCATCAAATAAAAATACTATTTGTATGCCTTGGGAATATTTGCAGATCTCCATTAGCTCATGGGATTGCAGAAAATTATTCTAAGATAAATGATTTATATCTTGAAATAGATTCAGCCGGAACTGGTGATTGGCATGTTGGTGAACACCCATGTGACAACTCCATAAAAGTAGCTTCTCAAAATGGTATAGATATAACTAATATAATCTCTAGACAAGTCAAAAAAGAAGATTTTGACTATTATGATTTTGTAATTGGTTTAGATAATTCAAATATTCAAAATTTAAAAAATATGGGTTGTGAAAAGCCACTTTTATTAGGTAATTTTGGGTTTAATGGAGATGATGTTCCAGATCCATATTTTTACGATGGGTTTGAAGGGTTTGACAAAGTTTATGAGATGATTAATGTTTGTGTCATAAATTTTTTAGACTCTAATCATATTAAATAACTTATCTCCTTTAGTAACGATAATCTAAACTCATCAAGAGGAGATCGTATACTATAGTATGCCCATCTGCCTCTTCTATCTACTCTTAAAAATCCTGCTTCTTTAAGTATCTTCAAATGCCTAGAAACACGAGATTGAATCATATTGAACTCTTTTTCAATATCACAAACACATACCTCATCTTTACTATTTATAAAGTTTAATATCTTAATTCGTGTTGTATCATTGACGGAACTAATAGTTTTTAAGAAAATATTCATAATATTATTTTAGAAGCTCTTCTATTTCAAGTGGATTTAATAGCTTACCAGTTGATTTTACAACACCATCTACTACTAATCCTGGAGTACTTACTACTCCATATTCCATAATTTTCATAATATCATCAACTTTTACAACCTGATGAAATCCACCAATTTTAGATATTGCTACTTTTGTATTTTCTTCTAGTGTTGTACATTTAGCACATCCCGTACCTAAGATTTCTATTTTCATTTTTAATCCTTTTTTATAAAATTGTATTGAATATATATCCAATACATATAATTGCTATACCAACTATGGTAAAAAATAGTGCTATTAGTTTTGTATGTAAAATTCTTTTTAATATCATAGCTTCTGGTAAACTAAGTGCTGTTACTGCCATCATAAATGCTAATGCTGTTCCTAAAAGCATACCTTTAGAAGTAAGTACATCAACTAGTGGCATAACTCCAGCTGCATTTGAATACATAGGTATTCCCATAATTACTGCAAGAGGTACACTATACCAATTATCTCCACCTGTATAAGTAGCTATAAAATCTGCTGGTACATATCCATGAATAAATGCTCCAATACCAACACCAATCAGCACATAGATATAAATTTTTTTGAATATATCTTTTGTGTAGTCCCAAGATTCTTTGATTCTCTCGTTAAACGATAAGGTAATTTTAACTTCTTCTAGTTCACCTTCCATAGGCTTAACATCCATTAAAATATATTTTTCCATCTTCATTCGACCAATAAGATAGCCTCCAAGTATTGCTACAAGTAATCCAAATCCAATATAAATAGCAGTGATTTTCCAACCATATAATCCAAATAGTAAAGCAATAGCAATTTCATTATTAAGTGGTGCAGAAATCAAAAATGAAAATGTGACACCTATTGGAAT
>JADHTT010000025.1 GCA_016784825.1 Campylobacterales bacterium | reverse complement strand
GGACTTGGTATGCTTGGTCGTGCTGAGTTAGCATTTATTGTTATTAATATTGCATATACACAAAACCAAATTATATCATTAGAACAATTTTATATTTTAATTGGGACATTGTTCTTATTAAACTTAACAGTTCCAACTGCAATAAAATGGTGGAAACCATATTACTTAGGTAAGAATGAATTTAAACTATTTGGTATAAGATTATCAAGAAAAGAAAATATATATAGAGATGAGATGGAGAGATAATGAATTGGCAATCTATAAATGATCAAATGATCAAATTTTTACAAGATGAAGTAAATAAAATTGGTGCTAAAAAAGTAGTAGTTGGTATTAGTGGAGGGCTTGACTCTGCAGTTGTAGCTGTATTATGTGCTAAAGCTTTTGGAAGCCAAAATGTAGTTGGTGTACTTATGCCATCTCATATGTCAAGTGATTCTAGTGCTACTGATGCAATTGAACTTTGTGATAAGTTTGATATATCTTATGAAGTTGTAGAGATTGCACCTATGGTAAGAGGATATTTTGATTACTATGCACAAGATGCAGATCCATTGCGAGTAGGGAATCTAAGTGCTAGAATGAGAATGTCAGTGCTATATGATATCTCAGCTAGAGAGTCTGCTATAGTTGTAGGAACATCAAATAAATCAGAAATACTTCTAGGATATGGGACACTATATGGTGATACAGCTTGTGCTATTAATCCTATTGGTCAGATGTATAAATCTGATGAGTTTGAGTTTGCAAGGTTTATTGGTGTAACTGATGCTATTATCAACAAACCACCATCTGCAGATCTTTGGGAAGGTCAAAGTGATGAAGAGGAATTAGGATATTCATATGCAACTATGGATGAAGTACTAAAGCAAATTGTAGATGGAGATGCTACAAAAGCTGATTTAATGGCAGATGGTGTAGAAGAAAAGCTTATTGATATGCTTTATTATAGAATGAAAGCAAATGCATTCAAAGGTAAGCTACCAACCATTGCAAATATAGATTTTAATTAGGAGAGAATAATGGAAGATCAAAGGGATATACTATTTTTTAAATCATCTGTAGATGATAAAGAGATTTCAAGTATTAGTGATGCATTACAAAACAATACAAGTTCAAAAATTGAAGAGTTCGAAGATAGTTTTAAAAGATATATTGGGGTAAATAATGCAATTACAGTGATAAATGCATCTGCAGCAATTACACTTGCTTTAAGTGCTATTGATATAAAACGAGGCGATAAGGTTATTATGAGTGTAAACTCATCTGTAAATGCTCCAGAAGCAGTAAGGCATTTTGATAGTGAGCCAATTTTTATTGATATTGCACCAAATTCATATAATATAGATCTTGATAAGTTTGAATCATATTTAGAAGAAAATAATTCAAAAAAAGTAAGAGCTGCTATTATTAATTTTGTTGCAGGAGAATTAGTGGATCTTGATAGGCTGTATAATCTTTGTATAAAATATAATATTATATTGATTGAAGATGCATCATCTGCCCTTGGAGCAACTTTTGATGATGAACTTGTGGGCAATCTAAAAGCTGATATGACTATCTTTTCTATGAATCAAGCAAGTAGTAAAAATGCTACAAGTAGATGTGGAATTATTGTAACAAATAATGATGAGATTGCCTCAAGAGCTAGGCTACTTAGAACTCATGGTATTGCTAGTGACTATGATGAAAATGGTGATTTAGATTATTTATATGATGTTGTAGATATGGGATATAAATTTGATATTAGTGAAATTGAAGCGGCATTTAATATTGCTCAATTAAAGAAAACAAATCATTTTATAGCAAGACGTGTAGATATTGCAAATATATATACGCAAAGGCTATCAGGATTAAAGCATGTTAAAATTCCAATGTTCTGTGAAGATCAAATTTATACGCAGTTTATAGTTGAAATTGGTAAAAATAGGGATGCTTTTGCAAGAGCATTAAAAGACGAAGGTATATCTACAGGACTTCACTATGTGCCATTGCATCTTTTAACTTACTATAAAAATAAGTATAAATTAAAAATTATGGCATATCCAAATGCCCTAAACTCTTATGGTAAAATTTTATCTTTACCAATATATGCAGCTATGACTGATGAAGATGTAAACTATGTATGTGATAAAATTATTGAGATTGAAAGTCAATGGGTTTAAGATTTAGTGACTAAATATATACATAATTGGGTAGAACAATATCTGTTCTTCCCTAATTTTTTTCAGCAGTTGATTTCAATTGCTATGTTTCCCCTGACTATTATCTATTGTTTTGTAAACTTATATAAAAGAATTTCTGTTAAACAAAAATTCTTTTGTGGTATTCCCGTGATTAGTATAGGTAATTTAATTGTAGGTGGAAGTGGTAAAACTCCATTGACTATTGCTCTAGCTAAAAATAAAAGCAATGTAGCTGTGGTGCTAAGAGGATATGGTAGAAAATCAACTGGCTTAAAAATAGTATCACAAAATGGAAAAATTAAATGTGATATTGATACAAGTGGCGATGAAGCTATGCTTTTAGCTAGAAGCTTACCCAAAGCAACGGTAATAGTAGCAGAAGATAGAAAACAAGCAATCTCTAAAGCTAAAGATTTAGGAGCTAAAGTAGTATTTCTAGATGATGGATTTTCAAAATATGAGATAGAAAAATTTAATATTCTTGTAAGACCTCAAATAGAACCTACAAATTTATTTTGTTTGCCAAGTGGTGGATATAGAGAGCCAAAAATTATGTATACAACTTCTAATATGGTATTGCAAGATGGAGTTGATTTTAAAAGAATAGTAACATTTAAACAGTCTGGTAAAGAGATTGAACAATTACCTAAAAATATAATATGCCTAACAGCTATATCTAAAAGTGAAAGATTAAAAGAATTTTTACCAGAAGATACTAAAATAATATCATTTCCTGATCATTATAACTTTACTAAAGAAGATATTGATAACATACAAGAACAATATAGTGATATGAATATAGTTACAACTGCAAAAGATATTGTAAAACTAGAGAAGTTTAAGATCAAAGATCTTATTTTGATGGATCTTGAGATAAGTATAAATGATAGCATAGATTTTTCACCAATGGAACAGTATATACAATTTTATAGCAAATGAAAATAATCCTCGTTCCACCTCAGGAGAGGTTGGAACCAGTTGCGGTGGCTCGTTCCATCCTCTCCCAAGCTGGAATGCATATTAAAACTAGTTTCCAACGCTAAGACCTTAATCTGCTATAAGTATAAATAATAGTATAATAAAATAAAATACTTAGGGGTATGAATATGTTTAAAAAGCTTATACTGTCTTTTTTAATTTCGATGTCAATTTTCTCAACAAGTTATGCCGAAGATGTTGATGCAATGGATTTGTATGATTGGATGGAAGCATTGAGTGGAGATTGGGTACTTTCACCTGCCAAAGATCAGCTTGGAACAACGTCACATAAGCATAAAATTGTAGCACCTTTAGTTGGTACTGATGCTGTTGGTATTTCATTTAAGTCTATTGGTGGAATGAGTACTGTTCAAGAAGATCTTTTACCAAATACAGAGAAACAGATGGTGACTATGTACCATTGTAAAGATATTTTATGTACTGAAATTAAAGCAACACATTATTGTGTGAAGATGAATCAACCTGAATTTATAGCAAACTTAGAAATAAGTACAGAAAATAGGATTGTGTTTGACTGTGATATGAGTACGGAGCTTTGCCAATCAAAAGAGGATCATGTACATCAGATTATACATGAATTATCAAATAATGGAAAACACTTAAAGACATCATACCTAAGCTGGAAAAATAGAGAACCAAAAGAGTATAACTCTATATATCACTTTGATAGGAAATAATTATAATTCAACTTTAAATCCTATAAGCTAACTATAAAAAATATTGTGTAAAATATAGGGCATCTCTAAAATAATTAATTTAAAAGGTATAAAATGAAAAATATTCTTAAAGTTTTCACAAGCTTATTTTTAATCCTAAGTGCAAGTGTTACTTTGGCAGATAATAAAATATTTAGTGTAAAAAATCCAAACGGTAGTATCACGGCTAAAAGTATTGAAAAATCATTTAATGACAGCGGAGTGCTTGTTGATGTAAATAATGATATGAATTCAATTTTTTCAAAAAGATACAATAATGTACATCACAAAAAATATAATTTAGCTATATTTACTAATGAACAAATACTTTTAAAACTTATTAAAAAGTATCCAAATATAGGACTAATCACACCATTATCAATGTCGATTTATTCAAATGATGTGAATAATACTATTAATGTATCAACATTATCTTTAGAGGGTATGGCTAGAGTTACTAATATTCCTGTAACTGATACTGATTTAATAGCATATGCTAAATCAGTAGATGTAGCACTTCATAAAGCACTGCCAAATGGTAAATATTTGCCATTGGATAATAAAACTACGAATAAAAAATTAACTACAGAGTTTAGTATGGAATTTGAATTAGAAGATGGTGTAACATACAGCGATCTAAAAGATGCATTCAAAGATGAGTTTGAAGCTGAAATTGGACCTGTTGGGTTTTTGGTACCAAAATCTTATAGTTATAGTTTAGATGAATATGATTTCTTTGATACATATTCAATTATTAGATTTAATGCAATATACCCTGTATCAAAAAATCATCCTGATGCTGGATCGTATGCTCCTTTTTCTTTAGTAATTTATAAGAAAAAAGATGAAGAGTCTGTATATATTAAATTTCCATCAATTGATAATTGGATTGAAGATCTTGGTATCACTGAGCAAGAGACAATCGATGCTGTAGAGGAAACTCATAATAGAATGATAGAGATTTTAGAAGGGCTAACTGAGTAGGATAGTTGTAGCGTTTGGTATGCATTCCACCTCAGGAGAGGTGGAACGAGGAGGAAATCCCTCTGGTTCCATCCTCTCCCACAATCCCTCTGGTTCCATCCTCTCCCGAGGTGGAACCTAAGCCTTTAAGCCCATCCTCATTGCTTCTATAAGTTCAGGTGTTGCTTTAGTATTTGTAAATAACTCAAATGCTATTACACCTTGATAAAGAAGCATATCTTCACCATCTTTTGAAGGTAAATTTTTTTCTTGTGCTAAAGCTAAAAATGGTGTAGTTTTCCCATATATACAATCAATAGCATATTTCCCATGATCTAAAATATTTGCTACTATATTTTCTGGGGCAGGTAAATTGTCGTCTTTTAATCCAGCAGATGTAGAGTTGATGATTAGTTGATAGTGATTAGTTGATAGTGGATAGTTGTTCCAAGTATAAACTTCACATCCTAATTCTTTAAAAAAATCCAATCTGTTTGCACTTCTATTTAAAACTGTAACGCTAACACCTTTTTCTTTTAAAGCAACTGCAATAGCTTTTGCTGTCCCTCCTGCTCCTAAAAGTAGAGCTGATTTGATATCACCGAATTCTTCAATTGCTTTGATGAATCCAGGGGCATCTGTATTATATGCTAGTACTTTTCCATTTTCATTGATATATGTATTTACTGCACCAATATCTTTAGCTAAGCCTTTGATTTCATCAGCATTTTTAAATGCATCTTCTTTGTGTGGTACAGTTATATTTGCACCTTGTATATTGTTCTTTAAAAATACTTCTTTGATTGTACTACCATCTTCTAGATGAGTTTTAGTATAGTTATTATCTAAATTTAGAAGTTGAAACCCTGCATTATGCATTTGTGGTGATTTTGAATGTTCTACTGGATTTCCAAATATAGTGAAGTTCATAAAAAGCCTTTTTGGTAAGTTTTGGGTATTATACCAAATGGATTTAAAAAATACTCCAATAGAAGAAATAAGTATTAATGGGCAAAGTTTTTATATAAAAAGAGATGATCTTTTGCATGAACAGTTTTCTGGTAACAAAGCTAGAAAATTTGCATATTTTTTAGACAATGAGTTTGATAATATTAAAAAATTAATATCTTATGGTTCAGCACAAGCAAACTCTTTGTATTCTTTTTCAGCCTTAGCAAAACTAAAAGGGTGGGAATTTGATTTTTATGTAGATCATATGCCAGATCATATTAAAGAAAATCCAAGAGGTAATTATAAAGGTGCTATTGAAAATGGTGCAAATATAATAGTCAATTCGGATTTTGACCCAGATAATCTAAAGCTAGCTAACAATGAGATATTTATACCTGAAGGTGGAAGATATCATACTAGTGAGTATGGTATATCAATATTAGCAGGTGAGCTGAAGCAATGGATTGATGAGCAAAATTTAAAATATGATGATATAAAGATAATGCTTCCAAGTGGTACAGGTACAACGGCACTGTTTTTGCAAAAGAATTTACCAGAAAATTTGGAAGTATTAACAGTTGCTTGTGTAGGGGGAGATGAGTATTTAAAAAAGCAATTTTTTGAGCTAGAAAGTGATGAAAAGTATCACCCAACAATTTTACAAACTACAAAGAAGTATCATTTTGGTAAACTATATAAAGAAAACTATGAAATATACAAACAACTAAAAGAAGAGACAGGTATAGAATTTGAGCTACTGTATGATCCTATAGCATGGAATACTATATTAAACTCAACATTCAACATTAAAAATTCAACATTAATCTATATACATCAAGGTGGTCTAAAAGGAAATGAGACTATGCTTGAGCGTTATGAAAGAAAGTATAAAAATGACAAATAAATTTACAGATCTAAACCTACCACAATCAATGACTGATACATTAAACTCTATGCAATATCAGCAGATGACAGCCATACAAGAAAAAAGCTTACCTCATATACTTGATGGAGAAGATATTATTGCTAAAGCAAAGACAGGTAGTGGAAAAACTGCAGCATTTGGAATAGGTGTTCTAAATAAATTAAATGTAAAAAAATTTAGAATCCAATCTATGATTATGTGTCCTACAAGAGAGCTTGCTGATCAAGTAGCCAAAGAGCTTAGGTCTATTGCACGATTTAAACACAATATAAAAATACTAACAATTTGTGGTGGTGTGCCATTTATGCCTCAAAAGCATTCATTATCACACCAAGCACATATCATTGTAGGAACTCCAGGTAGAATACTTAAGCATCTAAAAGAGGGTAGTTTTAAGCCAAATGATATTGAAACACTTGTGCTTGATGAAGCAGATAGGATGCTAGATATGGGATTTAGCGAGGATATACATGAGATAATATCATATATCCCTACTATGAGACAGACATTATTATTCTCAGCAACTTATCCAGAAAATATACAAGAATTAGGTGCTCAGATATTAGTAGATCCTATAACTGTTGAGGTTGAATCTACACACAAAAAAACAACTATAAACCAAGAATTTTATGAATGTGATATTGATACTAAAAACAAAGCTGTAGAGTATGCCTTAGCAAAATACAAGGCTGAATCTACAATTATATTTTGTAATACAAAAGTAGCTTGTGATGAACTGGCTGATGATTTAGAAGACGCTGGACTTGATCCACTTGTGCTTCATAGTGATCTTGATCAAAGAGATAGAGATGAGACACTTATATTGTTTTCAAATAAATCATATCCAATACTAATAGCTACAGATGTTGCAGCCCGTGGTATTGATGTAAAAGATATTGATCTTGTAATAAATTACGATTTACCATATGATAATGAGGTTTATGTACATAGGATTGGACGAACAGCAAGAGCAGGTGCATCTGGCCATGCAATAAGCTTTACAGATGATAAGTTTAGATTAGATGATCTTGAAGATGCACTAGATATGAATATCAATTTAGAAAATATATCATCTTTGCAAACAGATGAAAAGTATGATATTAAATCAAAATATTCAACTATATTTATCAATGGTGGTAAAAAAGCAAAAGTAAGAGCTGGTGATATATTAGGTGCATTAACTGCTGGTGTTGGACTAGATAAAAACGATATAGGAAAGATTGATATATTACCTTATTGTTCATATGTAGCTGTAAAAAAAGAGCTTGAACAAAAAGCATTTGATGGTTTATCAAATGGCAAAATTAAAGGTAAATATTTTAGAGTATTTTTAAAATAATTCTTAGAGGAGCCCTTAAATATCTATTAGCATATACCCTTGATATGGAAGAGTTTTAATTATATCATCCTTAAGTTTTGATCGTAATCTCTTCATCAGTGACCTTAAGGCATCTGTTGACATATTATCGTCATTAGAATATACAGTATTTTCAATATCTTTTAGTGTGATAATTTCATTTTTATTTTCTAATAGTAACTTTAAAAGTTCTTTCTCTTTATGTGTGAGCTTATTAATTGATTCTTTGTATTCGATAGAATCTAATAATTTATGTTGTCTGTGATTCATTGCTAAGATTTTTAATTGTAATTCTTTAATCTCAAATGGTTTTTTAATAAAATCAATTGATCCAAGCCTATAAGCTTGTGATATAGTATCTATAGATGTATCTGCAGACATGATAATTACTTTTGCTGTAGAATTATAATTGAGTATATAATTAAGTAATTCTAGCCCATTTATATTTG
>JADHTT010000024.1 GCA_016784825.1 Campylobacterales bacterium | reverse complement strand
AAATATTTAGATGTTGGTACTTTCCCAACAACTACAAGAAACTTTACGCCATTAAGATGTAATCACTGGGAGAATGCTCCATGTGAAAGAATTTGTCCAGTAAGTGCACTACATTATTTAGATAATGGTATTGTAAATATTGATAATGAAAGATGTATTGGTTGTGCTGGTTGTATGATGGCTTGTCCATATGGTGCAATCTATATGGATCCAGAAACAAATACAGCTGATAAATGTACTTATTGTGCGCATAGAGTTGAAGGTGGTATGATGCCTGCATGTGTTACAGCATGTCCGGTTGAAGCAAATATCTTTGGTGATCTTGATGATCCTAAGAGTCATATCTCTGATTATATTGCACATCACCAAAATAATGGTGGAGTACAGGTTAGAAAACCAGAAAAAGGTACTGAACCTAAACATTTCTATGTAGGTGGAGGTAATCAAACATTAAATCCTTTAGCTCACCAAAGAATTGAAGGGTATAGTTTATTTAATAATATAACACATCTTAAACATGTAGGTGAACCAAACCATGGAATTATAGATAGATTTATGGCACCATTTACATCACATGATGAAGAAGGAGGACACTAATGGTTGAGCATTCAGTAGCTGCTACACAAGCAGTGGTAACATTAGATGTAGCATTACCAGGTATTATCTGGGGATGGATTATTACGGTTAATATGTGGGCAAAAAGTATTGGTACAGGTGTTGTACTTGTAGGTGCTTATTTATTATATAGACATAAAAAAGAAGATATGCCATCATTAAGATGGATTGTACCTACAGTATCATTTGTGGCTTTAAATATATTCTTATTATTTACATTAATCGATCTGCACCAACCGTATAGAATGATTAATATTTTCTTACATCCACATTGGACTAGTGCTATTACAGTTGGTGCATGGATGGCATCACTATTTACTGGTCTAATTACAGTTATGATGTTAATTGGAGTTATGGATGCATTCCCTGACTTTAGAAGACATTGTGCAATTGGTAAAGTTGCTCGTGCAAATAGTTCTCTATATGAAAAAGTTTTCCCATTTGTTGTATTCTTAGCAATTCCTGTTACACTTTATACGGCAATCATTATGGCAGAGTCTTCAGCAAGAGAGTTATGGCAAGCGCCAACAGAGATGATGCAAATGATGTTAGCTGCATTTATGGCTGGTGCATCAGCATTAATATTCTTCTCAGATTCTTGGTCGGCGTCTATTAGAAGAGATTTGGCATTTGTATTAGCAATTAGTGTTGCAGCAAGTTTTGGTATGTATATGGGTGAGTATTTCTTCTCATTTAAAGCAGCAGAAGCAGAAGCTACATTAGAATTTGTACATTCAGGTGGTGAGTATTTTGGACAATTCTGGACAGCAATGACAATAGGATATATCTTACCATTCCTATTATCAACTTCAGTAATTAAAAAAGAAAATACAACAATTTTAAAAGTTGCAGCAATTGCTGCATTAATTGGACTTTATATGGCAAAAGATGTGTGGTTAAAAATCCCACAACTATTACCATTAAGTTAGGGGGCAAGCATAATGTTTATAGAAAGTAGAAGAAAGTTTTTAAAAGGTACTGCATATACAGTTGCAGGTGCAGCTATGGCAAAGGGAGTATTCAGCACTATTGTTGAAACTCCAGCTGTTGCAAGTGATGCATTAAAAACTCCAGCACCAACAAATTTAGAATTTTATCCAGATGTAGAAAACTGGAATAGCTATACTGAACTTGATGGTAATGACTGGAAAAGAGGTGGAACTGGAAGAAAAGGAATTTATAGCGAGTCTAATCCTAATGGTATTAAAGCAAATGAATATATGCTTGTACCTACTTCGTGTTCAAACTGTGAGGCTTCATGTGGTTTAACAGCATGGGTTGACATCAGTGAATATAAAAGAAGTGGTAAGTTAGCTGTAAAGAAATATATGGGTAACCCACTTCATTATGGATCAAGAGGTAGAAACTGTGCAAAAGGTTATGCTACACAATCTCAAATGTATGATCCAGATAGAATACCTTTCCCATTAAAGAGAGCTCCAGGTTCTCAAAGAGGTGAAGGTAAATGGATTAGAGTTACTTGGGACCAAGCAATGAAAGAGATCGGTAAAAAAATGCACGATACTCTTAAAGTTGGTGATGAGATTTCTAAGAAATCAATTATGTATCATGTGGGTCGTCCAAATGAAAATGGATTTGGTCATAGAGTTCCACATTCAATGAATATTGATGGTTATGATTCACATACAAATATCTGTTCAGCAGGTGCTAGACAAGGTACTATTCAATGGTCAAATGACGATAGAAACTCACCAGATTGGGAAAATGCAAAATTAATTTTCTTACAATCATCACATGCAGCAGATGCTGGTCACTACTTCCAGCAAGCAGCTGGTAGAATTGCTGATGCAAGAAAAAAAGGTGCTAAGCTTGTAGTTATGGATCCAAGATTATCTAACTCTGCTGGTATTGCTGATCTATGGGTTCCTGCTTATCCAGGTACTGAAACGGCTATTTACCTTTACCTTGCAAATAGAATTTTAAATGAGCAAGAGAAAAATGGTGAATCATTAGTTAATCATGGATTTGTGAAAAACTGGGTTAACTGGGAACAATTAATGGATGATGATGCATACCTTACTAAAATGGTAGGTTATGGTTATATTGATTCTGTTCCTACTGATAAATCATATGAGTCATTTATAGCAATGATTTCTAAGCTTTACGGTAGATACACACTAGAGTTTACTGCTAAAGAGTGTAGAATTGACCCAAGTATTTTAGAAAAATTATTCGATATGTTTATTGATGCGAAAGAAAGAGTTGCTACATATATTTGGAGAGCTGGACCTATTGCGCATAGAGGTGGATGGATGATTGCTAGATCTGCATTCTTACCATTTGTTCTTAGAGGAGCAATGAGAGGTGATGAAGGTGGAGTTGGTCTTCATAAATGGCATGTAATCTCTGTAAATGGTAAAGGTGATAAAGCAGCGCAAGCACAAGCTAGACCACCAAAAGTTGATGTATGGAATGAGATTGCTTGGCCACCTGAGTATCCTTTATCTTCATATGAGATGTCACATATTATGCCTCATCTTCTTATGGATGAAGAGTGGCAAGATAAGTGGACTAAAAAAGGTCTAACTGTTCCTAAGAAATTATCTGTATGGATTCCAAGAATGTATAACCCAGTATGGATTAACCCAGATGGATTTAGATGGATTGAAGCACTAAAAAGAGAAGATAAGATTGAAATGAGTTTTAACCTTTCTCCAACTTGGTCAGAAACAAACTGGTATTGTGATTATATTTTACCTGTTGGACTAGCAGGTGAAAGACATGATCAGCATTCTGAAGCTACTATGCCAGCAAGATGGTTATCATTTAGACAACCTGCACTTAGAGTTGCATTAGAAAATATGGGTTGGAAGCCAAAAGATCCAACAAGAGCTACACTAGAAGCACATATTAAATCTGGTCTTGGTGAAGTTTGGGAAGAAGTAGAATTCTGGGCAAATATTATGGTTCACTATGTAGATCCAGATGGAAGCTTAGGTGTTAGAAAATACTGGGCATCTAAAGAAGATCCAAGTAGGGCATTTACAATTGCTGAGTGGTACCAAGCTGCATTTGATAAGTTACCAAATTTAAGAGCAGAAGCGAAGAAGCAATTCCCTGACTCTAAGTATCCTAACTATGAGTTAATGAGAAAAATGGGTACCTGGACTGAAGAGAAAAATATCTATAAGCCACAAGAAAGAGATCTTGAGTTTAATAAAGCGAAAAATGCTTATGTTTATCATGGACATGAATATCCAAAAGATAAAGTAAACAAAGATAAATATGGTTTATTAACTGTAGAAGATCATGGTAAGAAAAAATCTATTGGTATTGAAGTTGAAGGACAACCATTACAAGGATTTAAAACATTATCTAAAAAACTAGAGTTCTATTCATCTTGGTTAGCAGATTGGAAGTGGCCTGAATATTCTATTCCTGTTTATCCTACAACTAAAGAGGAAAGAAAGAAAATGGTACATGTAGTATCTCATGTTCACCATGATTACATGGAAAATGATAATGAGTTTGCTTTAAATACTGTATATAGATTACCATATATGATTCATACAAGAAGTATGAACTCTAAACACTTAATGGAAATCTCTCAAAACCATAATCCAATTTGGATTAATACTGGTGATGCTAAGAGACTTGGTATTAAAAGAGGTGATGCTATTAAGGTTACTATTTCTGATACAGTATCTGGTCTTGAATCAGGTCACTTTATTGCAATGGCAGTACCAACAGAAGGTACAATGCCAGGTGTAACTGCTTGTTCTCATCATGCTGGAAGATGGAAGCTAAAAAATGCAGTTGATATCCCAGGATTTGAGCATAAGCTTGGCGTAATGGGTATTGGTGCTCCATTATATGATATGACTATGGATGGAAAAGTTGGTACAATGAAACCAGTAGATGGTATTGCTTCTCAAGTAAATGCAAGAAGAGACTCTTGGCAATTTAAAGAGTACAATAAAGATCTAGATAATATCTGGTGGGATGGATTAAGTGGTTCATGGCAAAATGCTGTTGCACCATCACATCCAGATCCAATTGCTGGTAACCATGCATGGCATCAAAAAGTTAAGATTGAATTAGCTGGTGCAAATGATGAAATCGGTGATATTTATGTTAATTATGAAAACAATATGAATGTTTACAAAGCTTGGAGAGATGATCTAACTAGACCACTTCAAACTGGTGATAAGTTAAGAAGACCTAGACATATCAAGAGACCTGCTGTACCATTATCGGATAAAGCATACTCTGTTGAAATTAAAGACTAATCTAAAAGAGAGAGATCTTTCTCTCTCTTATCTTATTTAATAACCCTTAAACTAATCTTTTATCTTTTTGTTGATAGTTATAAATATTAAATATTTATCTACAAAGTGATAATATACATTCATAAAAAATATAGAGGTAACAATGGACTCATTAAAACAAAATATAGAAGATAGAATTAATCTATACGGATTAGTTTCAAGACTAATGATTACAGAAGTTGATAGTGATTTTATAAATGCTATTGAAAAAGATGAAGCGATCATGGAGATGATGCCAAACTTTAGAGATTGGTCTAAGAAAAAAGAAATAGAACAAGATGAACTAATTCAAGGCTACTATAATGCAGACTATGCAAGTATGTTTTTGATGCATATGGTACCTTATGAAAGTTTCTATACTAGAGATGACCAAATGATAGAAAGTGGTGGTGATAATCCGGTTGTAGCACTTTATAATGCTCTTGATTTTAGAGTGGAAACAAGTGCCGCTAGAGTTGTAAGTGCTGATCATATTGGTGTTGAATTAGAATTTATGTATATGCTATGTGATGCTCTTAAAAAAGCGATAGAAGCAGATGATAAAGAAGGTGTAGTCGAGATTTTAAAAGTACAAGAAGGATTCTTAAAAGATCATTTATTAAACTGGGCACCAATGTTTTTAATTAATGTAAAAAAAGAATCTAGAACACCTTTATATCATGATGGTGCAGAATTAACTTTAGAATTTTTATTAAGTGATTATGAATATGTTACATCTGTAATCAAGGATTTAGAGAACTAATGTCTAAATTAGAGTTTAATCTTACTAGCTGTGTTAGAGCTACTAGTAAGGCATCCCAGTGCACTAAATGCTTAGATATTTGTCCTGTAAAGACTATTGATCTTACTTCAAATATCCCATCATTTGTACCAAATGATTGTATAGATTGTGGTGGATGTGTGGGAGTATGTCCTACTGAAAGTTTTTCTTTGTCAAATAAAGATCATGTACAGTTTTTCTTTGAAAATATAGAAAATGGCATAAAAGAATTTTCATGTAAAGAAAATGTACCTTGTCTATCATGGTTTAGTGTTGACCATCTAATATCATATGTACTTGCATCTAAAGATAATATATCTATGGATCTTAGTCATTGTGCTACATGTGAGATTAAAGAACCCTTATTTGAACAAATACAATCAAATATCAAAGAATCAAATAATGTTTTAGAGGCATTGAATTCTTCTCATAGAATAGAAGTGATTTTTGATACCATAGTTGAAGATAAACTTGAAGAAGCTATAGAAGAAGAAATCCCAGATGAAACGAGTGATAGAAGATCATTCTTGAAGAAATTCTCACTAAAGGGTGCAGTACAAGAAAATGAAAAATTCAAACAAGAAGTAGAAGATACCCAAACTAAAGAATTTAAAATTGAACTTGAAGATATAGCATCAATTAGAGATAAGGTGATACCTTATAAACGAAAAATTTTATGGAGTGTTCTTAAAAATAAAGATAATATTGAGCCATATAATTATATAGAAAATGATTCACTAAGTTTTATCTCTACAAAAATCATAGATGATTCTTGTACAAATTGTCAAATATGTTATAGAATATGTCCCACAGGTGCTTTAAGTAGCAATACAAAGTTTTCGTTAATAAATTTTGATCCACTAACTTGTGTAAAATGTAATCTGTGTCATGATGTATGTGAACCGGATTCTATCCATCTACAAACAAAGCTAAGTACAGAAGTATTTGCAGGAACACAAAAAAAGACACTTATTAAATTTGAGTCAAAACGATGTAATGAATGTGGAAATCATTTTACATATAAAGGTGGAGAATTAATCTGTCCTAGATGTGAAACTGAAGAGGATGAATCGTATGCATTACATAATATTTCAAAAACAGGAGGTTTAAATTTTTAATGGAACCACATGAAATAAAACCAGATACACAATTATGTACAATTATTGGAATTAATGCACAAATAGGAATAGCTAGAAAGTATTTTGTTAAGATATTTAAACATTTTAATATGAATATAGCACCTATTGCATTAAATATTAAAGATGAGCATTTGACAGTAACTTTAAATGGTTTGCCAAATTCAAAAATTCAATTTACATATATAGAACCAGAGTATCAAAGAGCAGCAGTGAATTTTTGTCATGAGACTGATGAGGCCACTAAAGAGTTAGCCTATGTTGATATTATTGAAGTAAGAGATGGAAAATCATATGGTGTCAATCTTGAGAATGAAGCAAAAGCTTTATTTACCCAAGGCTATGAATTTGATAGCAATACAATGTTAATGGCAAAACTATTTTTAATAGTAAAAAGATGGTATGGATGTGAATTTACAATAGATGACATACCAATGCTAATGAATAAATAAGGAAGAATTATGAGAGAAATAGAAGATTTAAAAAAAGACTTTGAAAACTTTAAAACAAATGGTAGCTACTGTGAAGATGGTAGTTGTAGTTCTGATGAAGAGACTAAAGAGATAGACTACCCAAACTATACAGATGCACTATTTGCTAAAATAGTAGCACCACATAAAAGTGGTATTTATATTAGTAGATGGGATATCAAAGAGATTGCTAAAGTAGCTGGCGAAGATATGGCTATTCATCCTAGAAAAAGGATGTTTGAACTTCTAATGAAGTATGCTACGACAAAAGAAAATATGCAAAGTGTATTAGACTCAATTGAAGCTCATTTTAATGAAAAAACTGAAATTTATAAAGAATTAAAAGAGGCATTTCCTGCAAGTGCAGAAATATTTGAATCTAAAATTGAAAAAGCAAATAAAACTATTGAATCATTCCCTGCAATTATAGATGAGTATTTTATAAATTAATAGCTAAAGCTAGTGTGATTAATTGATGATGACTTCTTAGAAGTCATCAAAGTCGATAGAACCCTTAGAGTAGTTAACAACATTACCCTCAAAGAAATTAACTCTTTGGTCATTAAATGATGCATATCCATCAACCCATGGAATAGGGTGCTTTACACCATACTCTGGTTCATAACCAACTGCAACTAATCTTTGGTCACCTAGATATTGAATATACTGAACAATAATATCATCTGTAAGACCTAATATTTGCCCTTGAGTAATATATTTACCCCAATCAGATTCAATTTGTACAGCATCTCTTACCATCTGTCTAACTTCCTCTTCTAGCTCTTTTGTAAATAATTCAGGTCGTTCTTTCCTTGTAGAGTTAATCATATTTTGGAACAGTAGCAGGTGAGTGATTTCATCCCTTTGGATAAATCTAATCATCTGTGAAGAGCCTAACATCTTTCCAGACTTACCAAGTGCATACATTGAAGCAAATCCAGCATAGAAATACATACCCTCTAATATCTGATTAGCAAACATAGCTAACACAATATTATTATGTGTTGGTTCATTACCAAACTTAGCAAAGGTATCTGCTATAAACTTATTCTTTTTCTGCAACTGAGCATCTGTCTTCCACATATCATATATCTCATCTGTGTTATCAGAAATTGATTCAACCATTACTGCATAAGACTTAGAGTGATTTGCTTCTTCGTATGATTGTCTAGATAAAATTGCATTGATTTCTGGAGCTGTAATATATGGATTCATATTATCCATAATATTGTTTGTTTGCAAAGAGTCCATAAAGATTAATTGACTTAATACTAGGTCATACATTCTCTTCTCTGGTGGAGTTAAATATTTATAATCTTTAGCATCCCCGGTCATCTGTACTTCTTTTGGAAACCATGTATTTGCTTCCATAGTA
>JADHTT010000023.1 GCA_016784825.1 Campylobacterales bacterium | reverse complement strand
GAGAATAATCTCACTGCATCTCTGCTTGTCATAGCAGTTGCTTTTCTTTATGGCTTAATACATGCAGCAGGCCCTGGACATGGAAAGGCTTTAGTCGGATTTTATTTTATTTCAAATAAAAGTGACTATAAAAAAGCCTTTAAGATGGGATATTTAATATCTATATTTCATGCCATATCTGCACTTGTAGTGACATTTGGAATATATTTTATTATTCATACTATGTTTAGAAAAAATTTTAATGAATTTTCAAAAATTGCTATGAGTATAAGTGCTGTTATGATTATATTAGTAGGACTTTATATAATATATGAAGGGTATAAATCTAAACAGTTACAAATAAGTAATGATGATCTTCAAGATGAAACTAAAAGTAAAAGTGAGTTAGCAGTAGCATTTTCAGCTGGAATTGTACCATGTCCAGGTGTGATGACAATAGTGTTATTTTGTATAGTTCTAAAGAAATTCTTATTAGGAATACTAGCTGCAATATTTATGAGTATTGGTATGGGACTTACTATATCATTAGCAGGAATATTATCAATTGGATTGTCAAATAAAGGTGGTAATTTCTTAAATAATAAAGGTTATATACTTCAGATGCTAAGTGGGGTATTAATTTTACTGTTAGGTGTGTTTTTACTACAAGGATTTTTTGGATAAAATGAGCATACTAAATTAAAGGAATTTTATGAGTATGATTGATCAAGCATTATTGGATAGAAGTGGAAGCAAATGTGAACTATGTGGCAGCGAAAATGATTTATGTGAATATATAGTTGAGCCAAAAGATGAGAAAATATTAGTATGTGCTACATGTAATGAGCAATTACAAGACAATTCTAAGTTAGATGAGACACATATGTATTGTTTGAGTGATGCTATGTGGAGTGAAGTTGATGCTGTAAAAGTTGTATCATTTAGAATCTTTTCAATTATGAAAAATCAAGATATGCTTGATATGATGTATTTAGAAGATGATCTTAAGCAGTGGGCCGAAGCTGGTTTGCCAGATGAGCCAGATGAAGACGCACTTGTTTATAGAGATGCAAATGGAGTAATTCTTAATGCCGGAGATACTGTAGTAATTATAAAAGATTTACCAGTAAAGGGTGCAGGGTTTACAGCAAAGCAAGGTGTTGCTGTACGGAATATTGGTCTTGTACCAGGTGATGAGACACATATTGAGGGTAGAGTTAATGGTGTTAAAATACATCTAAAGACTTGCTTTTTAAAGAAACAATAAGCAATGATAGAAATTTTAATATTTGTAATTGGTATTATTGTTGGTAGTTCTATAGTTTGGTATATTTTAAAAACTAAATTTGATATTCAAACAACATCAATACTTAATGAATCAAATATTAAAATTGCATCTTTGCAAATGCAACTTGATTTACAAACAGATGCTAAAGATCAAATGAAGCATGAATTTGAAAATCTTGCAAATAAAATTTTTGAACAAAATCAAAAAAGATCAAATGATAATATATCTTTACTTTTGACACCTTTTAAAGATCAATTAAAATCTTTTGGGAGCAGGGTAGATGAAATATATAACGATGAGACAAAACAAAGAACATCTTTACTTACAGAGATTAAAAATTTAAAAGAGTTAAATAATCAAATAAGTTCAGATGCTTTAAATCTTACAAAAGCACTAAAAGGTGAAAATAAAACTCAAGGTGATTGGGGGGAGATGATCCTTTCAAAAATACTTGAACAAACTGGCTTGCGTGAAGGGTTTGAATATGAAACTCAAGGTAGCTACACTTCTAGTGATGGTAAAAGGCTTCGTCCAGATGTGATATTGCATCTACCTGAAGAGAAAGATATTATTATTGACTCTAAAGTTTCTTTAGTTTCATATTTAAATTATACAAATGCTAATAATGAAGATGAAAAAACAAGAGCATTAAAAGAGCTTACAAAATCACTAAATACTCATATTAGAGATTTATCAAATAAAAGATACGATGATATGGAACAGATTAAGACACTTGATTTTGTGTTGATGTTTATACCTATTGAAGCAGCATTTACACTTGCTGCTTCAAGTGATCCAAAACTATTTAAAACTGCTTTTGAAAATAATATTATGTTAGTATCCCCATCTACATTATTTGTGACATTAAGAACTATTGAAAATATTTGGAGATATGAGCACCAAAGCAATAATGCTCAACAAATAGCAAAAAAAGCAGCCTCTTTGTACGATAAATTTGCAGGATTTGTAAAAGATATGGATAATATTGGTACACATATAGCTAGAACTCAAAAAGCTTATGATGATGCTACTTCTAAATTAAGTAGTGGTAGAGGTAATTTAATACGCCAAAGTGAACAGTTTTTAGATTTAGGTGTAAAACCTAAGGCTAAAATTAAAACTACAATGATTGAATCCAATGATGAATAGGGATAAATATGAATCTGCATAAATTAATTGAAGGAAATAAAAAATTTAGAAAAGCTACATTTTCGAAGCATGAAGATGATTTTAATTCATTAGTAAAGTATGGACAAAATCCTAAAATACTTTTTATAGGATGCAGTGATAGCAGGGTAGTACCTGATCTATTTTTGGATAGTGAGCCAGGCGAGATGTTTATTTTAAGAAATGTTGGAAATTTTGTCCCTCCATATTCAAATGATGATCAAGCATTTCACGGGTGTAGCGCAGTAATTGAATATGCGGTATCAGTGCTTAAAGTTGAAGATATTATAGTATGTGGACATAGCCATTGTGGTGCATGTGCATCACTTTATGATGATACAATAAAATCAAATAAAGAATTAGGACATGTGAATAAATGGCTTACATTAGGTGAAAAAGCAAAACAAAGTTCAATAATGCAGTTACAAAAAGATGGAAATAAAGAGGATCTTTTAAGAATTACTGAGAAGATATCTATTAAATATCAACTTGAGAATTTGCTTACATTTCCACAAATCAAAAAGAGAGTTGAATCAAAAGAGCTAACTTTAAATGGTTGGTATTATAAAATAGAAGATGGAACAATAGAGATGTATGATAAACAATCAGATAGTTTTATCTGTCCAATCTAAGAGATTTACCCTTAGATTTTTTGAAACTCTTTTACTGTTGTAGGAGTTAGAAACTTATCAGACCATGTTGTACCAAATGGTATTAAAGATGCTATAAATAATTTAATAGTAAAGCCTAATTTGAATTTGTATTCATCATGAGCTGATGCTAAAAGAAACATAAATACTATAAATAAAAATCCATGAATTGAACCCATTACTTTTGTAGCTACGGCTATACCAAATACATACTTTAGTGGCATTGCTATAAATAGAAGAACAATATATGAAATCCCCTCTATAAAGTTAATTGTTCTGAATTTTTCTAATATTGTTTTATTTTTCATCATATTCTATTTCCTCTTCATCATATTCTATTTCATCACTATACATTATTACTTCACCATCATCAGATACATAAGAATGATCCTTACCTATATTTGGTCCAAGTGTTTCATATACAGGAATATAATCATCATCTGGTATAATTTGATCTTTTTTACCACGAGCAATGATATGAATAGGTGTACCTTCAAAATTTAATGCACCCCTTAAGAAGTTTATTAAATATCTTTTATAAGAGAAATGAAGTAGCTTAGGCTTATTCATCACTAGTGCAAAAGTTGGAGGCGCAGATTTGAATTGTGTTGAGAAATATATTCTTAATCTATTTCCAGCAGGTGATGGCAGAGCATGTCTCATTACACCTGTATTAATAATATCATTTATCTTTGATGTTGGTATTCTTTGATTGAAATTATCATATATTTCAATTAGCTTATCTTGAAGTTTATCTATACTTCTACCTGTTTTTGCTGATACTACAATTATTGGAGCATAGTATAAAAATTTAAACTTACCTCTAATTTCTTCAATCAGTTTTTTGTATGGGGTTAAATGTTCATCCCATTTATTGACCACAATAATCGTTCCCAATGCAAATTTATCAACAAGACCTGCTATTTTTTCATCTTGATCTGTAATAGGCTTGCTTCCATCAATTACTACAAGTGCAAGATTTGCCTGAGCTAACATATCATTTGTTCTCATTAGTGCATATTTTTCTATACCATCAATCTTACCACGTCGTCTTAATCCCGCTGTGTCAACAAATGTAATTTTTCTATCTTTATAATCAAAAGTTTCATCTACAGGATCAATAGTAGTTCCTGCAACTTCACTTACAACTGATCTTTCTTCACCTACAAGTGCATTTAGTATTGAACTTTTCCCAACATTAACTTTTCCAATAATGGCAACTTTTAGATGATTATCTGGTGCATAATTTTTCTCTTGTTGTTCACTTTCAAGATCCTCTTCAATTAAACTATCTTCAAGCGATAAGTCTGAATCATCTAATACTACAGTATTTGCTTCAAGATTAGCAGGCAACTCATCATAAATCCATTCAAATAGTCTACTGATACCTCTGTTGTGTGATACTGATATACCAAAAAGATCATGTTCATCTATTCCAAATTGATAAAAATCCCAAAGCATCTCTTTCTCTTTGTCATTATCAATTTTATTTACAACAAGTGCAAGTTGTTTACCTAAGGCTTGAAGTTCGTAGAAAAGCTCTTTATCTCTATCATCAGGTATCTTCTTGCCATCTACCATAAATAAAACTATATCAGCTTCTTTAGCTGTTTGGATAGCTTTTCTTTTTACATTTTTGAAGATTTTGTATTCACTACCATCTTCCATGATTTCATTTTTAGCGTTACTAACACCACCAGTATCTAGCATTAAAGCTTTACGGTCTAGTATTTCAACTTCATGTCTTCGTACATCTCTAGTAGTACCAGAAACATCACTTACAATAGCAATTTTCTTTTTTGCTATTCTATTAAATAGGGAACTCTTACCAACATTTGGTTGGCCAATTAGTGCAATTTTTTTCAATTTAATTTACTTCTTTTTTATTTTCAATATATAGTGATTGAGATGGGAATGCAAAGTTAGCATTATTTTTCTCAATTATTTCCATAATTTTTAGGTTTGTATCTTCTTTAACGGCCATATAATCACCCCAAACTGTAGTATTTGTAAAGTAGTAGCAAAATATATTTAAACTACTATTATCAAATTCTGTGAAATATATGTATATTGTATCCTGATGAATATCTGGATGATTTTTTAGCATATCCTTGATTTGTGATACTATTGTTTGCATTGTTTTTGCATCAGTATCATATGTAAGGCCAAGCTTCATTTTAATTCTTCGCTTACCCATTTGTGACCAATTGATTATGGCACTATTGGCTAATACTGCATTTGGTACAGTTACTAATGCTTGTGCAAAAGTTCTAATTTTTGTACTTCTAATATCTATATGTTCAATTGTACCTTCAACATCAGGAGTTTTAATCCAATCTCCAACTTTAAAAGGTTTATCAGTAAAGATTACAAATGACCCAAATAAGTTTGCAACAGTGTCTTTTGCAGCAAGCGCAAAAGCCATACCAAGAAGACCAAGAGAAGCTATAAATCCTGTAACATTATAGCCCCATTCTTGTAATATAGTAACACCACCAATTACAAGTATAATTATTTTTACTATTTTAATAATTAGTTTTTCTAAACTACTTTGCTCTTTGTCTATAGCTTGATATAAAGGTAAAATTAATTTATGCAATGCCCATACCACGGCCAAAATAAATATAGACCTAATAGTAGTATTAACTGTTGATATTAAGTCTTGTGGTATATCTATAAAGTTTTTAGACACAAAAAGTATAAAGCCAATTAGTAGTAAAAGTAATGGTTTGGTAATAAGTGTTAAGTTGATATTCTTCATAACCGCGATTATACCATAAATTAGGTAACATACTTCTATGACACAACAAAACGATTTCAAACTTGCTATTAAGTATATGCTATTATCATCATTTCTATTTGCTTTTACAGGTGCATTTGCAAAAGTATTATCCTCTCATATGAGTTCTGTAGAGGTGGTTTTTTTTAGAAATATTACAGGAGTGATTATCATTCTTTTTGCAATATATAAGTCTCCTATTAAGCAAATAGGTGGGAAGCCTTTTTTACTTTTTATGAGAGGTTTTATTGGTTTTTCTGCACTACTTATGTATTTTTATAATATTGCACATATACCATTAGCAGAGGCTCAAACATTTAATAAAATTTCACCAATTTTTACAGCAATATTTTCATATATAATACTTAATGAAAAACTTTCAAAATTAGCATGGATAGGTGTATTTGTTGGCTTTATTGGTGTGCTGTTTATTACAGGATTTGATGTTACATCTTTAAGTAAAACAGATTGGCTTGGAATATTAAGTGGAGTTGGTGCAGGATTAGCATATACCTCAATTAGAGAGCTTAGAAAGTATTATGATAACAAATCTATCGTTTTATCATTTATGATTGTAGGTACTATTGGTCCAATCATACTTATGTTTTTTGGTGAATTTTATACAAGCACTAGTGCTGATTGGATTATTGCACCATTTGTTATGCCACAAGGCATAGTATGGGCATATATTCTTGGACTTGGCATATTTGCGACATTATCTCAATGGTATATGACCAAAGCATATTCAATGGCTGCAGGTGGGCTTGTAGGAACAATCAGTTATAGTAATATTATTTTTTCTATTATTTTAGGTATGATTCTTGGTGATATGTTTCCAAGCTTTATGGTAATAATAGGTATAATATTAGTTATAATCAGTGGAGTTTTAGTAGCACTAAAACCAAGATTTTAAACAGGAGATGACATGAATTTTGACAAGGTAATAGCTGGATTTTTTATTATATTTGCTATGACACTTAACTTTGGTTTCTTTTATGGTGATATATCTAATATAGAATTGCATAGTAAATATGAATTATTTGCTGCTATTGTAATTAATATTATTGCTACAGTATTAAAGCTTGGAGATAGAACTCAAATGGGATCTGTTTTATTAGCTACATCTTTAGTAGCAGTAATTCAGCTAGTAGCCGCTGCATCAGTATGGGCAATGTCTGGTTATAATGTAGAGTTATCAACTGAAACAACAGCAGTAATTATATCTTTAAGTGGTGGAGCATTACTGGCTAATATTACTTCTGTAATATTATATATCGGTGAGACAGTTAAGTCTAAGAGATAATCTATATGAGAAATAGTGCGCTATGGATAGTATTGCAGAAGATGCGAATGCCATTTTTGGTAATTGTATCTTCTTATACTATTTCTATGACAGGACTTTTATTAATTGATGGTGTGGATGCTAGTGGTAATCCATATCAAATGTCAATATTTGATGCATTTTATTTTGTAACATATACAGCTACTACTATAGGTTTTGGTGAGACACCATACGAGTTTACTTATTCACAAAGAATGTGGGTAAGTGCAATGATTTACATCTCTGTAATATCATGGTTTTATGCTATTGGTACGCTTGTATCATTACTTCAAGATAAAGTATTTTTAGCTCAAATTGCTCAAAGTAGATTTAAAAGGCAAGTAGACTCTTTAAGGGAATCATTTGTAATTATACTTGGGTATAACTATACAACAAGTCAGATTATAAAAATCATTAATGAAACAGAAAATAGAGTAGTAGTAATTGAGCAAGAACAATCAAAAGTGGATGCATTGATCTTAGAAAATTATACCCCACATATTGCTGTATTAAAGGCAAATAGTTATGATGCACAAACACTAGAGCTTGCAGGTATCAAATCTATATTTTGTAAAGCAGTAGTAGCATTATATAAAAGCGATGCATTAAATTTAAGAGTTGCTCTTGCTGTAAAGATGCTCAATCCAAATGTTGTACTTGCTGTAAAATCAACAACGCAAAATCATACAGATAATCTAAAAGATTTAGGAGTAGAAGTAGTTGAAAACCCATTTAAAATCATTGCATCACATATTAAACTAGCATTAAATGCACCAAATATTTTGAAGTTAGAGAGATGGATATACCAAATAGGTAAATTAAATGATCCATTACCAATATTACCTCATGGTAAATATATCATATCAGGGTTTGGGCGAATGGGTCAAGCGATACATAATGTATTTGATCAGTGTGATATAGAGTGTGAAGTGATTGAAATTGATACTAAGGTAAGTAAATCAGATATAGATTCAATTAACTTAAAATTGCACTATGGAAATAGTGATGATAAGGATATGTTAAAAGTAGCAGGTATTGATAGAAGTGTAGCTATTATTGCAGGTACAAACGATGATACTGTTAATATATCAATTTTAAAAACTGCAAAAAAATTAAATCCAAATATTATTACAATAGCTAGAGAAAATCATATTGAAGATTTTTCAATTTTTGAAAATGCAAATATTGATCATATATTTATGCCTGGTAAAATATTGATAAATAAAACTACGAATGCATTAATTAAGCCATCTGCAGATAAATTTATACGACACTTATCCAAAAAAGATGAAGCTTGGGGTGCAGCGCTGGTAAAAAAATTAATACAAACTATTGATGAAAACCCAGAATTGCATGTAGTGCATTTAACAAAAGAAGAAACACCAGCTATTTATGAAGAAATGGTATTAAATAAACAAGATATTAGATTAGATGTATTTAAAAGTTCATTGAAAAATAGAGCATTATCAAATAATATAGTACCACTGATGATATATAATAGTAAAGCTAAGAAAGAAATATTATTACCATCCTGGGGAGAAATACTACAAGAAGATGATAAAATACTATTTGC
>JADHTT010000022.1 GCA_016784825.1 Campylobacterales bacterium | reverse complement strand
TAAGTGCAATTTTTACAAGCAATAAAGGTGAAAGAGAGATTATTCAAAATATAGCTAAACAACTTACATCAAAAGGTTATAATTTAGCAACAAAACTACACGAAGATGCAGTGTTTTACAAAGCTGAAGAATATCATCAAGACTACTACCAGTTAAGAAACCAACAACCATATTGTCACTCATATACAAAGAGGTTTTAGACTACTAAAAGAGAATTTTAGCTAACATATCTCCATATTAAAAAGAGAGATATTTATGAGAAAATTTTTAAATGACGAACAAAGAGAAGAACTTCTATCTTCAATTAGAGATATCCCAGACTTTCCAAAGCCTGGGATTGTTTTTAAAGATATCACAACACTACTAAACAACCCAAAGGCCTTTAAACTTCTAATGGATCATTTAGAAGAGAGATATAAAGATATGAATCTTGATTATATTGCAGCACTTGATGCAAGAGGATTTATATTTGGAGCTCCTTTAGCCGATAGATTAGGAATAGGGTTTGTTCCTATTAGAAAAAAAGGTAAATTACCATCTACAACTATATGTGAAAAGTATGAGCTAGAGTATGGTTTTGATGAGGTTGAGATACATTTAGATGCATTTAAAAATAAAGAAGATGCAAGGGTATTGATTATTGATGACCTTATTGCTACAGGTGGTACTGCAGATGCTGCTTGTAAGCTTGTAAAAGATACAAAAGCAAATCTAGTAGAAGTTTGTTTTCTTATGAATCTAACTTTTTTAAATGGTGAAAAACGAATTATGAAACATGCACCAGTCTATAGCATATTAGATATTTAAAGGTAATAAAAATATGAATAATTATATCCCTAAGCCAAGTAAATTTGATCCAGATAACAATGGTCACTTTGGAATTTTTGGTGGTCGTTATGTACCAGAAACACTTATGCCAATTCTTTTGGAACTAGAAAAAGCTTATGACAAATATAGATTTGATGAAGATTACTGGAAAGAGGTAAATGCTTTATTAAAAGACTATGTAGGTCGTCCAAATCCACTTTACCATGCTAAAAATATTTCCAAAGAGTTAGGTGCTAAAGTATATTTAAAAAGGGAAGATTTAAATCATACAGGTGCACATAAAGTAAATAATACTATTGCACAAGGTGTATTGGCAAAAAGATTGGGAAAAACAAAAGTTATAGCTGAAACAGGTGCTGGTCAGCATGGTGTTGCTACTGCAACTATTGCTGCACTTCTTGGATTAGAATGTACTGTATTTATGGGTGCTAAAGATGTTGAAAGACAAGAGCTAAATGTATTTCGGATGAAACTACTTGGTGCAAAAGTAATAGCTGTAGAATCAGGAAGTAGAACACTAAAAGATGCTATGAATGATGCAATTAGATACTGGGTTACAAATGCTAGAGATACATACTATATCATAGGTACAGTTGCAGGTCCACATCCTTATCCTATGATGGTAAGAGATTTCCAAGCTATTATTGGATGGGAAGCAAGAGCACAGTTTTTAGAACTAGAAGGAAAACTGCCTGATAGAGTTGTAGCATGTATTGGTGGTGGATCAAACGCTATTGGGATTTTCTCACATTTTTTAGAAGATAAGCAAACTACTTGTGTAGGAATTGAAGCAGGTGGCCTTGGACTTGATACCAACAAACACGGTTGTAGTTTAGAAAAAGGATCTCCTGGAGTTTTACATGGACAGTGTTCATATTTACTTCAAGATAAAGATGGTCAAGTATTAGAAGCGCACTCTATTTCTGCTGGACTTGATTACCCAGGTATTGGACCAGAACATAGTTATCACAAAGATCTAGGTACTGTACAGTTTGATTCTATTACAGATGATGAAGCAATAGATGCATTTATATGGCTTAGTCAAAAAGAGGGAATTATTCCTGCATTTGAAAGTTCTCATGCTATTGCATATCTTAAAAAAGCAAAAGATGATTTAAAAGGCAAAACTATAATAGTGAATCTTTCTGGTCGTGGTGATAAAGATATGATACAAGCGCAAGATATTTTAAAAGATAAGTTTCAAGATAAGTAAATGCTGAACTATTTACAAAAAAACTCTGGTAAAATCAGTACAGTAATAGTTGTAATACTATTTTCTTTTTTAGCTTATCATTTATATATGGCACCTGTAGCAGGAGTTACAGATAAGTTTGTTTATCTTATGAAAGAGTATGGATATGTGATACTTTTTTCATGGAGTATACTTGAAGGTGAATCTGGTTTAGTGATGGCTGGATTACTTTGTAGTACTGGTGATATGAATTTGTATTTAGCAATATTTGTAGCAGGACTGGGTGGATTTGTAGGGGATCAGATATATTTTTATATTGGTAGATACAATAAATCATATGTACATAGTAAATTTAGAGGTCAAAGAAGAAAATTTGCACTAGCACATCTGCTTCTTAAAAAATATGGTTGGCCAATAATATTTGCCCAAAGATATATGTATGGGATGAGGACTATTATCCCTATAGCAATTGGTCTTACAAGATATGATGCAAAAATATTTGCATTTATAAATCTTATTAGTGCATGGATGTGGGGTGCTATTACTATTGTACCTGTTTGGTATTTTGGTGAAGAGATCTTAGAACTATTAAAACAAGCAAAAGAATACTGGTATCTAGCAGTACCAGTAGCACTTGGATTAGTAGGAAGTGTATTATATTATTTTAAAAAAGCTACACAAAAAAAGGAAAAATAATTTATGAAATTAAATTTAGTAGAAACAAAAGTAAAGTCAGACATACAGATTATAATTGTACAAAAAGATAAAATTTTAGATGATAAAAAAATACTAAAAAAAGTAAAATTTGATGGCGTAGATGAATCTTGTATATTATTAGTAGAGGCAAAAAAGATATATGTAGGTTTTGATGGTACAAGTGACGGATTAAGAGTAGCTTCAGCAATTGCTATAAGAAAGCTAAATGAAACTACATTCAAAAGTGCATCAATTGTGGCAAATGAAAATTTACGAGAGATTGTTGAAGGTTTAGAATTAGGTAATTATACATTTGATAAATATAAACAAAAAAACAAAAAACAAAAAGAGAAAACAGTTAATGTAATAGTAGGAGATATTTCACAAAATGAGATAAATATATTTCAAGATGCGGTTAATATATCAAATAGTGTAAATATGACAAGGGATTTTGTCAATACTGCCCCAGATGATTTTTACCCAAAGGTAATGGCAAAAGAAGCTAGAACAATAGCTAAAGAAAACAATCTTACTTGTAAAGTACTTGATGATAAGTATTTTGAAGAGAATGGCATGGGTGCAATTAGTGCAGTTGGTAGAGCAAGTAGACATAAATCAAAATTAATTCATCTTACATATAAACCAAGTGGAGAGAGTAAAAAGAAAATTGTCTTAGTTGGAAAAGGTCTTACTTATGATTCTGGTGGTCTTAGCTTAAAGCCAGCAGATTATATGGTGACAATGAAATCAGATAAAAGTGGTGGTTCAGCAGTACTTGGAATGATGAATGCAATAGCAAAACTAAACTTACCATTTGAAGTTCATGGTATTATTGGTGCTGTTGAAAATATGATTGGTGGAGATGCATATAAACCAGATGATGTACTAAAAGCTAAAAATGGTAAAACTATTGAGATTAGAAATACAGATGCAGAAGGACGGCTAGTACTTGCTGATTGTTTATGTTATGCTCAAGATGAGATAGAAGATATAGATTATATTATGGATTTTGCTACACTTACAGGTGCTAGTGTAGTTGGTGTTGGTCATTATACTACAAGTATTATGGGGAACAACAATGAACTAAATTGGAAAGTTTGTCAAAGTGCTTTAGATTCTGGAGAACTTGCTACTTCATTACCATTTAATAAATATCTTCGTAAAACTATTAAATCAAAAGTAGCGGATATTTGTAATATATCAAGTACAAGATATGGTGGAGCAATTACAGCAGGAATGTTTTTAGATGAATTTATCAAAGATGAAAATAAAGACAAATGGGTACATTGTGACATAGCAGGACCAGCTTATGTAGAAGAGCAATGGGGATATAATCCATACGGTGCAAGTGGAGCTGGGGTTCGATTTGCAATAGAATTTATTAGAAGTTTATAGATAATATATGGAAGAAGTAAAAGACAACGCTCATTTAGACCTTGAGGCACTTGCTTCAAGACGAGCTGAAGTGTATTTAACAGAGCAGTTTAAAAAGCTTATTGATGAAGCTGAAGCAAATGTAGAGCAGATTCAACCAGATGATATTAATCTAGATGACTTAAATGTATTATTGTTAGATGTAAGAGAGCCAGAAGAGTTTGCAAGTGGATATCTTAGAAAAGAGATGCATCTTACAATACCAAGAGGTAAATTGGAATTTGTAGCTATTAAAAAAATATTTGAAAAGTATGGGAATAGCATACCAATAGTTACATATTGTTTTAAAGGTCCTCGCGGATTATTAGCTGCATACCAATTAAAAAAGATGGGATTTACAAATGTAGTAAATCTTGAAGATGGACTTTTAAATTGGCTAGGATCTGGTAGAAGTTTAAAAAGCTACTTTGGTAATATTACACTTGTAAAAGAGGATATCTAAATTAGTCTAATATATTTTTCGCCTATTTTAGATGAAGAGTATAGCCATGCAAAAACTCTTTCATTAAATCTTATTGAGAATAAATTAAAAATAATAAATGGTAATATTTATATAAATTTTGAAGAGCTAGAATTGCAAATGCAAGAGGCTAATTCATTTTTATTAGCATCTTTTCATCAAGCAAGTGGCACTTCATGGCAAGATGAGCAACTTGAAAGAATTCATAATCTAGCTTCCAAATATGATGTAAAGATTATAGAATATCAACTTCAAAAAATTCCTTTTGATCTAAGTATATTTAATAAACTAGAGAGTATATTTACTAAATTTATCCAAAATGCTTATATTATTAGACCTAGCTATGGTTCACAAATTTTAATAGATCTAAGACGATACAAAATTAAAATAGATAAAGTTATAACACTTAATATCAATGATGATAATTTTTGGAATATTATTGAAGAGATTAAAAATACAATATTAGAAAGATATCCTAGAGTTATAAAAGATGACTCTGCTTGGAAAGAAATATTAACTAATGAACAATATAGTGTTTGCAGAGAAAAAGGAACAGAGAAAGCATTTTCAGGAAAGTACTATAAAAGTAAGGAAGAAGGCATTTACCATTGTGTATGTTGTGATAATAAGCTTTTTTCTTCTAATGATAAATTTGATTCAAAAACAGGGTGGCCTAGTTTTTCTTTTGCGGTTAAAAATAGCACAAATATTAAAAAAGATATATCTCATAATATGACAAGACAAGAAGCACTATGTGCAGTTTGTGATGCTCATTTAGGACATCTCTTTGCAGATACTAGATCAAGAAGTGGTCAGAGGTATTGTATAAATTCAGTAGCGTTAGTATTGAAGTAGTTGATCAATCTCCTCTTCACTAAATCCAGCAGCCTTTCTGGCTGCTATATTGATATGCTTATTTTTTCTAAATGAGTTTGGATATACACTATTTACAATTTTGAAATAATCGCATGAAAAATTTTCTTTTTGACTGCATCCATATTTATACCACCTATCACCTTTTTTGACATGATCCACCTCTTCTTCTAAAATGACTTTTAGAAGCTTGATAATATCTTCGGTCCCTTTTACTTTTGATAACCTTTGAATCATCATAGCATTTGCATCTAGCCCATTTGCTTCCATATATCTAGGAATTAGTGCCATTCTGGGTATTAGTTCAAGTGTTTTCATACAAGCATCAAATAGTCCTTGATGTACTGGTATATCACCATATTTAATACCATATGTCTCAAGCTGTTCATTTATCATATTAAAGTGTCTTATTTCATCATCAGCAACTTCCATCCAATCTATATAAAATTCTTTTGGCATGTTTTGAAATCTATAGCAAGCATCAAGTGCTAAATCAATGGCACTATATTCTATATGTGCTACAGCATGTAGTAGAGTATATTTTCCTTCATTGGATACAAAGTTTCTATTTTGTGGTACTTGTTTTGCTTGGACAATATCACAAAAGCTTTCAAATGATGGTTTTGTAAAAACTTCTATATTATTTTGTGAAGAAAACTCTAGTTTATCATCTAAAAATTCTTTATATAATATTTCAAACTGATTAAATTTATCCTCAGGAGTAGTGGCTCTTAGTGCACTGTAAACTTTATTAAAAAAATTATTCATCTTTAATTATATCTCTATTTGGTTAAAATACATCACAAAATAATTCAGGAGAATAAATGTTAAAAAAACTAAGTTTAGCTACATTATTACTAACATCAGTAGTATATGGATCTAATACACCAAAGACTGGATGTATTTTAGCACAGCAGGGTGAAGTAAAAGTTGCATGGGAAGATAACAATAATCTAAGTGGTGAATTCAAAAATGTTATTTATAATCCAATTAAAGTTGAAGGTCCAAATTTTAGGACTATCTTAGTTGGATCAAAGATTGTACTTAATACAAAGCCAAGTAAAACTATATTGGAAATTGTCTCTATAAAAGCCGATAAGCGAATTAAAGGTCAGCCTAGAACTGGTGATATTGCTATGAAGATACAAAATAGTGAACAATTGTTTAATATGAAATATTCATTCGCTAATAATCTTATGGAAGCAAATGGAAATGTAAATTTTTTAGACTATAAAAATATATCTTTTAAGATGAATATATCCGCAATTCTTTGTGCAGCACCAAAGTCTAAATAAAATAAGACAATAAAAAAGGCCAAGCTAAAAGCTTGACCTTTTTAGATACTTTGTCTAACTATTATAAAAATGGGTTAGCGTAAAGTGCGATTAATGCAATTACAAGTGTATAGATAACTTGTGCTTCGATCATTGCTAATGCGATGAACATTGTAGTCATTAATTTTCCACCTAAACCTGGGTTTCTAGCAGTACCAGCAATTGTAGCAGCAGCAGTATTACCCATACCAATAGCACCACCCATTGCAGCGATTCCAAGACCAACACCAGCAGCTAACACAGAGTAAGCTTGAACCATTTCAGAAGCAGCAGCTTCAGAAGCAAATGCAGCTGTAGCAACAGCTAATAACATAAGAACAATTTTTTTCATTCTAAATCCTTTAATAATATAATACAAAATGAGTTCGGCTTGCGTATCCCTACTTAACACCTTGAGTGTTGGCATTATATTAAATAATTGATTAGAATAAGATTAGATGTCCTCAAGTTGTGTAATTTTTGGAGGATGTTCTTCAAAAACTTTTGCCAAAGTATTAGGTACTTTTGATTTTAGTTTACCACAATCCGTAGGATGTATAAAATGTAAATTTTCTAATGAATATGCTTGTTGTAAACTTTTTCTAAACATAAAAGAGACTTTCTTTTGCATTTGAATAGCTTTATCATAGATAAATTTTGCATAATCAAATATATAGACAAATTCTTTTTTGTTTATTTTATTTCCCCACGCTAAAAATACAAACTTACCATTTATATTGAAATTATCAATATCTTGATAACACATTTGTTTGTCTAGTATTGTAAGTTGATTAGTATTTAATTTTTCTATATCTTCATTAAATGCCATAAGGAGTTCAGATGTATTAATATTGGCAATATTAAGATTGAAAAGATACCTAACTTCTACAATCTTTCCAGGGTAGTTTTTGATCTTTTGTTTAAAAAGAGTTATCTCTCTTTCAACTTTAAGTTCATGAAAATTATCATCAAATTCAAAGCCTTGGTCACAAAGTTTCTTTTTTTCATCATATCCCATAGGATAATAAAAAGGGTTATACATAAATATAGTTCCAGCTATATTTTTCTTTTTATCTTTGTGACTTTTTATCAGTTTTTCAAATTCTAATGGTGTGATCTCATTATCATCTTCATTGAAATAAAGATAACTAGATGTTAGAAATTCTCTATCAAATCTAGTGTCATACTTTCCAAAAAACTGCATCTATTTATTAGTCTTCAGCTTGAGTATCGTTAAATAGTACTCTTCCACAATGTGGGCAAGGTACAATATCTTCTGCTTTAATTACAGCACTATAAGTTTTATCACTTACTTTCATAAAACAACCATAACAAGCTTGCTTTTTCATTGGTACAACCGCAGTATCTTTAGCCCATCTTTTGATCTTTTCATAAGAAGCTAGTAGCTTGTTATCTACAGTACCAATCATCGCATCTCTTTGCGTTGAAACTTCAGCTCTTTGTTCACTGATAGATGCAATCTCTTTAGAAATAGTATCTTCAAGTGCTTTTACAGTTTCAAGTTCTTCATTTAGCTTCTCTTTTAAATCAACTAACTCAGATTCTTTTAATTCAATAACATTATCAAGTCTTGAAATCTCTTCATTTGTAAATGATACTTGCTCTTTTGCAATCTCTTCTTCAAGTTGAAGTGCTTTAAGCTCTTTTGCATTTGATACATTATCCATTTTAGATGCAACATCTGCTAGTTTTGATCTTAGTTCATCTAGGTGAATATTATTTTTTGTCTTTTTAGATTCTGCTTCATTGATAGTTTCAACTCTTTCATCCACTTGTGCTTGAAGTTTATTTGCTATAGCCATAAACTCTGCTAGTTTTGCATTTTGTGTATCAATTTGTGGTCCAAATGAATTGATTGTTACATCAAAGTTTGATAATTTTATTAGTTGTTCTAAAGATTTATTCAATTTGTTATTCTCCTGAATTTGTAAATGGGTTATTAGAATTTGACATTATAGCTTGTAATTGCTTATTTTTCAAGTTTTCTGGTAGAAGCCCCATTAAAAGCTTAGTAAAATATTGTTCACTTTCCCAATGTCCTATATCAATTAGACTAATACC
>JADHTT010000021.1 GCA_016784825.1 Campylobacterales bacterium | reverse complement strand
TAATTCTTTAACAGGCTTACCTTGATCATTCATAATAGCTTTTACTTTACCAAATGTTGTATCTGCAACAATTGGATCACCAACTTTAAGTGTACCATTTTGTACAATAATTGTAGCAACTGGTCCTCGTCCTTTTTGTGTAGAACCTTCAAGTACTGTAGCTTTACAAAGTGCAGTTGGATCTGCTTGTAATTCAAGTACTTCTGACTGAATTAAGATAGTTTCTAAAAGATCTTCAATTCCATCTCCAGTATGCGCAGACACTGGAATAAACTCAATATCTCCACCCCAATCAGCTGGTAACATATCATGTTCTGCCATACCAGATTTAACCATATCTAGGTTAGCTGATTCTTTATCCATTTTATTAACAGCAACAATAATTGGAGCACCACTTTGCTTAGCTGCTTTAATTGATTCAATAGTTTGAGGTTTAACACCATCATCAGCAGCTACAACGATAATAATAATATCTGTAATATCAGCACCTCTAACTCTCATAGCTTTAAATGCTTCATGTCCTGGAGTATCTACAAATGTAATATCTTGATTATTTTTGTTTATAGTATATGCAGAGATATGTTGAGTAATTCCACCTGCTTCACCTGCTGCTACTCTTGAAGATCTGATTTTATCTAGTAAAGATGTTTTACCATGATCAACGTGACCCATAATTGTTACAACTGGAGGTCTATTTACAAAGTTTGTAGTATCAATCTCTTCTTCTTCATAAGCCTCTTCATAGTTTACTTCTTCAAGCTCATCTTTGATAGTGATCTCTATACCATACTCTTCACCAAGAATTTCAATCTCATCATCACCTAAGAAGTCATTTTTGGTTACCATCATACCAAGCATAAATAATTTACCAATAACATCACCATCAGTTTTCCCAATCATTTGTGCAAATTCATAGATTCTACACTCTTTAGGGATAGTTATTTCTGTAATTTCAACTGATTCAGCTTGCTTAGTATATTTTTTCTTCTTTTTACCTCTTTTAAGTCCTCTTGGTCTATTTCCAAAAGCACTTGGTCGTGTAGTTCTAATTTGATCATTTGGTTTTTTCTTTGGTTGTTCTTGTAAGAATTTAGAAGTCTCTAATAGGTTCATATCATCTAATATTACTTCTTCACCAAGAATTGAATCATTCGATTGTGCAAAATCTGCATCTGATGCTACATTAAGCTTTTTACCATGTTCTTGTGCTTTTGCAGCTATTTTTCTTCTTTCTTTTTTTGGCTTAGAAGATATATTATCTAAAGATGGACCATTTCCTAGAAGTTCACTTAGAGACTTTCTTTCAGTTTTAGTAGCTGCTGGTTGATTACTAGAAGCATCACCAAAAGTTTTCTTTCTTGAAGTTGTGCCTACCTCTGCTGCTGGTTTCTTTTTCTTAACGATCTTAAGACCGCCTGTTCTTCTTGGCATAGCAACTAAAGGTTTTTTGATTTCTGGTTTAGGTTCTTCTTTAACTTCTGTAGTCTCTTTTGCTTCAGTCTTTGGCTCTTCAACTTTTGACTCTTCTGGTTTAGGTTCTTCTTTAACTTCTTTAGTCTCTTTTGCTTCAGTCTTTGGCTCTTCAACTTTTGACTCTTCAGTCTTTGACTCTTCAGCTTTTGCTTTTTTAATAATTTTAGGTGCTTTTTTAGCTTTTGGCTTTTCAAGTCTTGGATTCTTACCAGTTACCATATAGTTTACAAGTTCTTCTGCATCCTCAAAACTTACTGTACTATTTGCAGATTTTAATTCTATACCTAAATCTGCTGCCTTTTTAATTATATCTTGGCTACTAGCACCTGCTTCTTCGGCTACTTCTGATACTTTTACTTTATCTGACATCTACTAAAATCTCCTTAAGATCTATTTCGTATTTTTTATTATTTTTACATTGTCTACACAACGCTTTATGAATTTTTTTTACATCCATACTACAATTAGTACAGATATAAAAACTTCTACCATTTCCATCAAATAGTGATAAATTTCTGTCTTTACACTGTAATCTGATTAAAATATTTTGCTCAAATCTTTCTCTGCAAGATATGCACATTCGAATAGGATTCATCTAATTGTCGCTATTTTATCTCAATATGGCTTAAGCCTTAGTGAGTAGCCCATCATTATCTAAATCAAATATTAAAATATTAAAATGAGATAGTTGTTTTCGTAAAGCTTGACATATTTTTTTTGCATCACTTCTATGAACTAAATTAAACATTGTTGAACCGCTGCCAGATAAAGTTGACATAAGTGCTCCAGAATTTAAGGCTACTTTCTGTACTTCAAATAGTTCAGGCATCATTTTCATCCTATGTTGTTGATGGACGGCATCTTGTGAAGCAACCCTTAACATATCCCAGTTTTCACTAAAGAATGCCGCTGTTAGCAAAGATGAATGTGAAATATTAAAGATAGTCTCCTCTTTAGAGTATTTTGTAGGTAAGGTTTTTCGTGATTGTGCAGTTGACATTGGTCTATTTGGAATTACTACAATTGCTTGTATATCTGAAGGCATGTCTTTTTTTATAAATTTAACTTCATTATCTTGTATTGTAGATGCTACAAACCCTCCCATTACAGCTGGTGCTATATTGTCTGGATGTGCTTCATGACTCAATGCTAGATTTAGTAATTTTTCTTTACTTAATTCTACACCAGCAACAGCATAAGCAGATGCAATGGCACTAGTAATTACGGCACTACTACTACCTAAACCTCTTGATAGAGGTATTTCATTGAAAAATTCAAATCTAAAATGAGATTTTTTTTGATTTAGATTATAAAAAAAGTCATTAAAGATAGTAACAAACATATTATTATCTTTAAGTTTATTGTTTCTAGATCCTTCCCCCTTGAGAGATACACTATGAAAATTTGATGGTTTGATAGTTACACTATTTCTCATCTTGATTGCAAGACCTAGAGTATCAAATCCTGGTCCTAAATTGGCACTAGTTGCCGGTACTGTTATTGTCACAATTTACCTTTGTTTATATTTAGTTTACTGCTGGTAGGTTATAGTTTGGCTCATTTGAGCTAAGAAGTTTACACATATCCAGCATATTTGGTAGTTTAAATGGATCTATTTGAGTATCATCATTTAAAAAATCTATGTCTATTTTACCATCTTGTCTATTAAAAAAATATTTTTTCCCAAGTGCCTTAATAGGGCTATTGTTGTTTAAATCAAAACCACTCATGGCAAATAGTGGAATATTTTGTGTAATACAAATTGTCCTTAGGAATATAAATGCAACTTTAATAGCCATAAAGCTTCCTGGCCCATTGACATATGTAATAGTATTAATTTTGTATTGATTAATAATATCTTGAAAAATTATTGGTAAAACATCACTAGTCTTACCATCAATACTTAAAGTATCAATTAATTGTTGATCTTTGTAGATACCTATTAATATAGGACTAGCAATAGATATTACTAATATATCTATCTTAAGCTTTAGCATATGCTACTTCAAGAGTTTGAGCATGATCAATTGCTTCTTCAAGGTCTATAATCTCAAAGTTTGCTTCATCTTCTAAAAGTTTTTTTGTTAAAAGATGATTTAAATGGTGGCTTCCAGCGTGAGCATTGTATTCACCAATCATTGCATATCCAAGTAATGACATATCGCCAATTGCATCAAGTATTTTGTGTCTTACAAATTCATCATCATATCTTAAACCATGAGGATTAATAACTTTCTCTTCATCAAGTACGATAGCATTATCTAAAGTTCCACCTTGAGCTAAACCGATACTTCTTAAGTATTGTACTTCATGTAAAAATCCAAAAGTTCTAGCACGACTTATCTGCTCTTTGTATTGTTCAACTGAGTAATCAAATTTAAATTGTTGTTCCCCAATACTTGGATGTTCAAAGTTTATTGAAAAATCATAAACAATATGATTTGATGGTTTTAGTGATACTCTTTTCCCATCTTCTGTAGTAATTTCAATCTCTTTTTTTACTCTAATAGCTTTTTTAATTCCATCTTGTTCTTTAATACCAGCTTCATCAATAAGCATACAATATCCACTACTACTACCATCTAGTATAGGTATCTCATCATTATCTAAAATAACCCTTAGGTTATCAATACCATATGCATAAATGGCAGAAAGTAAATGTTCAATGGTTGAGATTACAACATCATCTTTTCCTATGACTGTAGCCATTTTTGTATCCACTACATAGTTTGGAGTCAATGGTATTGTAACTCCCTTGTCACTTCTATAAAATACGATTCCAGTATTAGTTTCCAGTGGTTCTAGTCTCATTTTTACTGGTACACCTTTGTGTAAACCAATCCCAACAATATCTACACTTTTTGCTATTGTTCTTTGTTTCATAAATTTTGTACCTTATTTTGAATCAATTGTTTTACGAGCTTCATCTAAAACTTTTGTAATTCTTGTTTTGATCCAGTTTCTATCCATCCACTCTTTTGGGTTTACTTCAATACCCTGTACTAATACACCAAAATGTAAATGATCTCCTAGTACTGCACCAGTTGCACCTGTATGGGCAATTTTTTGATTTTGTGATACTTGGTCGCCAGTATTTACGTCACTAGAACTTATATGTGCGTATAATGTAGAAAGTCCCATTCCATGATCTACAATAATTGTATTTCCATAGATACCTAAGTATTCATTGAAAATTACTGTACCAGGATTTGATATTTTAACTGGGGCTTTTTTAACACTAGCCCAATCCATACCAAGATGCCAAGCATCATCTATTTGTTCATTGTTATGTGTATAATATCTATGCTCAGCAAATCCAGCAGCTGTTCTTGAGCCTTTTAATCTTTTGAATATATTAATTTTAAAGTTTTCAATTAAATCTCTATTCATATATTTATCTGTAATTTGTTTAATCATATTAATATTTAGATCTCTAATTAGTCTATTTTGTTTAATGAACCTTTGCGATAAATTAGATGGTATTTCAGTACCACTTAATGTAAGTACATTAGTACTTACATTATTGATAAATTTATCAGATATAACAATAGTGTCTTTTTTTACTTTTAAATCACGTATATACAATGGTATTTTTGTTTTTGTAATATTCCCAGCTTTATCTGTTGCAACTAAACTAACTCTTTTAAAATCATCTATATTAATTGGCCATGCAATTAATGATACAAAGTAGCTATCTTTATAAAATGGAATTAAATCAAATTTGATTTTATCATTTAGTGTGATATATGCATCTTGTAAGTTTTCATCTTTTACTTGCACTACAGCTAATGCACTACCACCATGTCTAATCGCAAGTGAATTAGATATTACATTAGCTACTGGTCTTTTTTTGTCAATAGCAACTTGTACCTCTTTTGTGGCATGATTACCTTCTAGATAGTTCCATTTACTATTATCAAAAGCTTCAACTTTAATCGTACCGCTTGTCCCTTTAAAGAACATATCAAGTTTTGGTGGTTTAACTTCTAAGTCGAGTATTTTAGCAGGAGTGGTTAGAATTTTAGAATCAAGCTCTATATCTTTGGTTCCGTCATTAAATGATACTTTATAGTATTTAATTCCACTTTGATCTGATAATTGAATTTTTAGTTTAGTTTCTAAGTTCCAGAATAATTGATCATCTATATTAATTTCTGGTTTATCTTGTTCAAATTCTGGTGAAAATTTAATATATCCAGCACCACTTATAATAATTAGTAAGATTAGTATGGATAAGTATTTACCAGCACCACTATTTTGTTTTTTTCTAAATTCCATAATCACTCTCTTTTAGATAGTTTAATACCATTTTTTTAGCTTCATGTATATCATCTGTATAGCATGTACACCCAGCAGCCATTTTGTGGCCACCACCATTAAAATTAGAAGCTATTTTTGATACATCAATATTATTTTTACTTCTCATAGATACTCTTATAGTGCCATCTGAATATCTAAACATCATAGCAATATCAACTACAGCTATACGAAGTACCATATTTACTAGCTCTTCACAATCACTAACTAAAGCCCCTGTTTGTTGTAGCCATTCATTTTCAACTAAAATAGTAGCAACTTTCCCTTCATTATGAAGTTCCAAGCTATCTAGAACCTTTGGTATGATTCTATATTTAGCTAAGGAATCACGTCTTAGAAGCTTATTTGCTACAACACTAGGATCAACGCCTATTGATACAAGCTTATTAACCTTATCAAATGTGCCACTATCACACCTTGGTGTTGTGAAAGCTAAACTATCATCGTAGATTCCTACATATAAACATTGAGCAGTTTTTTTAGATATAGTTAAATTATTTTGTTCAAAGAACTCAAATAAAACTTCAGCACTACTAGCTTTTGTGTCATCAACTATATTGATTATACCAAAATTATCATTAGATTGGTGATGATCAATATTTATAGTTTTAATATTAGAATCAAACTGGATACCTACACGCTTTATATTAGCACAATCTACGCAAATGATAAGATCATAAAATTTTGGTATGTTAGAAGTAATTTTATGAAAATTATCTAAAAAATCTAAATTTCTAGGGATATGTTCGGAATTATTAAAAATAGAATGTTTAATTTTATTCTCTTTAAAATAATTACTCAGTGCCAATGCACAAGATATAGTATCTGCATCAGGATTCATATGTGTTACAATTAAGATATATCTTGATTGATTAATTAAATCTAGTGCTTTTGTATACATATATCTAATGAGTTTTACATGTACTTCTGTAAAACAGAAGGTATAGTGATACTTCCATCTTCATTCTGATGGTTTTCTATAATAGCTACAAGTGTTCTACCAACAGCTAATGAACTTCCATTTAATGTATGAGCCAAAAGATTTTTCTTTCCATCTTTATATCTAATTTTTGCTCGTCTTGCTTGGAAATCTCTTGTATTACTTATAGATGAAATTTCTCTAAATTTACCTTGACCAGGTAACCAAACTTCAAGATCTATTGTTGTAGCTGCAGAAAATCCTAAATCTCCTGTACAAAGTTGAACTTTTTGATGAGGTAATTCTAATGATGTTAGGATATCACTAGCACAAGATACCATTTTTTCAAATACCTCTTGTGATTGTTCTTGTTTTGTAATAGCTACCATCTCAACTTTGTCAAATTGATGCTGTCTAATAATACCTCTTGTATCACGACCAGCTGATCCTGCTTCTTTTCTAAAACATGGAGTATAAGACGTAAGTAATAGTGGTAATTCTTTTTCATCTACTATTTCGTCATTGTATAGATTTGTAAGTGATACTTCAGCCGTAGGGATTAGATATAAATCTTCACCTTCTATTTTAAATAGATCATCACCAAACTTTGGTAATTGACCAGTCCCTTGAAGTGCATTTGAATTTGCCATAAATGGTACATACCATTCTTCAAATCCTCTACTTCTATTAAAGTCTAAGAAGTAGTTAATTAAAGCTCTTTCTAGCCTTGCTGCTACACCGTTTAATGCTGCAAATCTACTTTTAGCTAGCTTTACGCCTCTTGTGAAATCTATAATTCCAGTAGATTCTCCAATATCCCAGTGTTCTTTTGGAGTAAAATTAAATTCTCTTGGAGTACCTATTTTTTCTAAAACTATATTCTCATCTTCATCTTTTCCATTTGGTACAGATTCATCCGGTAAATTTGGGATACCAAGAGCTTCATTAGTCATTTGCTCTTCTAGTTCTCTTACTTCTTCTTCTAAGGCTTGTTTAGATTGTTTAATATCACCTATTTGCTTTTGAAGTGGAGCAATATCTTTACCCTCTTTTTTATATATTCCAAATTGAGATGATAGTGCATTTTGCTCAGCTTGAAGTGATTCCATACTTTGTCTTTTAGCTTTTGCTTGTTGACTTAAATCTTTTAGTGCTTCTAGTGCAGATGTATCTACACCTTTTCTTTGAAGTGATGAGGCAAAAGACTCAAAATCTTTTTGCAATGCTTTTATATCTATCATCGTATACCTTTTTGGTTTTATAGCTTGTTATTATCGCAATTTTAACTAAATAAATGTAAAATACTGTTTATAATAGAAAAAGGTAGTCAGGAAGGACTTTAATGATAAATATTAAAAAATTTGTAAAAAATGCAATAGCAGAAGATAATGGTAGAGGGGATTTATTTTTTGATATTGCTCCAAAGGGTAGATTTTCTGCTAAGGTAATAGCAAAAGATGATGGAATATTAGCTGGTGTAAAATATGCAAGGGTACTTGCACGAGCTGAAAAATTTGATTGTAAATTTTTAATCAAAGATGGAGAAGAGGTTAACAAAGGTGATGTGATAGCTGAGCTAGAAGGTAAAGCATCAATTCTTTTAAGTAGTGAAAGAACATTTTTAAATCTTCTTCAACATGCATCTGGAATAGCTACAAGTGCATCAAGATATGCTAAATTACTTGAAGGAAGTAATGTTGTACTACTTGATACAAGAAAAACTAGACCACAGCTTAGAGGATATGAAAAATATGCTTCAAGAGTAGGTGGGGCGATTAATCATAGACTAGGACTTGATGATTGTTTAATGTTAAAAGATACTCACTTAAAGACAATTCCTGATTTAAAAGAGTTTGTAAAAACAGCAAGAAAAAGAATTTCATGGGTTACAAAGATTGAGATAGAATGTGAAACATTTGATCAAGTTGTAGAGGCTATGGAAGCTGGTGGAGATATTATTATGTGTGATAATATGACACCAGAACAAATTAAAGATATTTCTTCATATAGAGATGAAAATTACCCTCATGTGATGTTAGAAGCTAGTGGGAATATTACAGAAGAGACAATTCAAAGCTATTTAGAAAGTGGTGTTGATGCTATTAGTTCAGGATCAATAATTCATCAAGCTACGTGGTTAGACTTTTCAATGAAGTTCGATTAAAAGATATATTCTTTTTCACTATAACTTCACGATAATATAAA
>JADHTT010000020.1 GCA_016784825.1 Campylobacterales bacterium | reverse complement strand
TTACTAGATACCTAAGAAGTCTTGTATTGACTTAGGATCCATATCTTTAGTTTTTGATGCTTTAATAGCTTCAATAGATGCTATAGCAGCTGCTACAGTAGTAACATATGGAGTATTCATTCTAAGAACTGTTCTTCTAATTTTGATACCATCATCTTTACTAGATACATTTTCATCTGCAGTATTAATAGCCATAACTATCTCTTCATTCATTAATGAATCAATAATATGTGGTCTACCTTCACTTACTTTAAGAACTTTTTCACAATCAATTCCTGCTTCTTTGATAACTTTATGAGTACCACCAGTAGCAACAATATCAAAACCTAAGTCTGTTAATTCTTGTGCTAATTTAGGTGCAAACTCTTTATCAAGATTAGCTAATGAGATAAATACTTTTCCACCTTCTTTTGGTAAGAAGTTCTTAGCACCATCTTGAGCTTTTGCAAATGCAGATCCAAAGCTACAAGATATACCCATAACCTCACCAGTTGATTTCATCTCAGGTCCAAGAATTGTATCAGCACCTGTAAGTTTATTGAATGGGAATACAGCTTCTTTTACAGATACATGATCTTTTAATATTGGTTTTAATACATCATTTTCTTCTGTAACAATATTTTTATCATATACAGCAAGCGCATCTTTTAAGCTTTCACCAAACATAACTCTTGTAGCAACTTTTGCTAATGGAATTCCTGTTGCTTTAGATACAAATGGAACTGTTCTAGATGCTCTTGGGTTTACTTCAATAAGGTAAATTTTACCTTGGTGAATTGCATACTGAGTATTCATAAGACCAATTACACCAAGCTCTAATGCCATAGCTTTAGTTTTTGTTTCAACATCTGCTAAAATTTCTTTACTAAGTGAAATTGGAGGTAATGAACAAGCTGAATCACCTGAGTGAATTCCTGCTTCTTCAATATGTTGCATAATTCCACCAATATATACATCTTTACCATCTGTAATACAATCTACATCAAGTTCAATAGCTTTATCTAAGAATTTATCTACAAGTACTGGTGCATCATTTGATACAGATACAGCTTCATCCATATATTGTGTTAATTCTTCATCAGAATATACAATCTTCATACCTCTACCACCAAGTACAAATGATGGTCTTACAAGTACAGGATATGTAACTCTATTTGCAATTTCTAATGCTTCATCTAATGTAACTGCTGTTCCATTATCTGGTTGAAGAAGTTCAGCTTTTTCAACAAATGTAGAAAATTTTTCTCTATCTTCTGCAAGATCAATTACCTCTGCAGTTGTACCAATAATCTTACCACCAATATCATGAATAGCATTTGCTAATTTAAGTGGAGTTTGACCACCAAAGTGTACAATAATACCATCTGGATTTTCAGTCTCAATTACACTTCTTACATGTTCAAAATCAATTGGTTCGAAGTATAATATATCTGATGTATCATAATCTGTAGATACAGTTTCAGGGTTACAGTTGTACATAATAGTCTCAACACCCATCTCATTTAATGCAAATGAAGCATGAACACAACAATAATCAAACTCAATACCTTGACCAATTCTGTTTGGTCCACCACCAATAATTAAAACTTTTTTCTTATCAGATTTAAGTTTCTCTACTTTAGGAAGCTTAGTGATATTTGTAGTTGAATATAAATATGGAGTTAATGCTTTAAACTCTGCAGCACAAGTATCAACTTCATTGTATTCTAAATTAACACCTAACTCTTGTCTTAAGTTATAAATATCATTTTCAGTTTTACCAGTTAATGAAGCAATCATCTCATCACCAAAACCATATGTCTTAGCTTTTCTTAATAACTCTTCATCTAATGATGATGTAGCTTTGATTTCACACTCACAGTTATAAATATCTCTAAATTGAGTTAAGAACCAAGGATCAATAGCACAAATATCAAATAGCTCTTCATTTGATAATCCTTGTCTATATCCGTCCATTAAATATCTGATTCTATCAGCATTTGGTCTTCTAATCTCTTTTTTGATCATATCTAAATCTGTAGAAATTGGATCAAATCCTATAATTCCTGTCTCCATAGAACATAATGCTTTTTGCATAGACTCTTTAAATGTTCTACCCATAGCCATTACTTCACCAACTGATTTCATTCCAGTAGAAAGTGTAGAGTTTGCAGTTGGGAATTTTTCAAAAGTAAATCTTGGAATCTTTGTAACAACATAATCAATTACTGGCTCAAATGATGCCGTAGTCCCTGTAATGTCATTTTCAATTTCATCAAGAGTAAATCCAACAGCAAGTAACGTAGCAACTTTTGCAATAGGATAACCAGTAGCTTTAGAAGCAAGTGCAGATGATCTTGAAACTCTTGGGTTCATTTCAATTACAATCATTCTTCCTGTCTTAGGACAGATTGAAAATTGTACATTTGATCCACCAGTATCAACACCGATCTCTCTAAGAATTGCAAATGATGCATTTCTCATATCTTGATATTCTTTATCTGTAAGAGTAAGTGCAGGTGCAACAGTGATAGAATCTCCTGTATGTACACCCATTGGATCTAAGTTTTCAATAGAACATACAATAATACAGTTATCTTTTTTGTCTCTGATAACTTCCATTTCATATTCTTTCCAACCAAGCATAGATTCCATAATCTCAATCTCATTAATAGGAGATGCTTCAATACCAGCTTCTGCTAGGGCTTTAAATTCTTCCATATTATAAGCAACACCAGAACCACCACCAGCAAGAGTAAATGATGCTCTAGAAATTACAGGGAAACCAATCTCTTTAGCTTTTGCAATAGCTTCTTCAACTGTGTATGCATTTGCACTTTTTGGTAAATCCATACCAATTTTGATCATAGCTTCGTTGAATAGATGTCTATCTTCACCTTTTTTAATTGCATCTGGATGAGCACCAAGGAATTCAATACCATCTAACATACCTTTATCATACATAGATGTAGCAACATTTAATGCAGTTTGTCCACCCATAGTAGGTAATACAGCATCAATATTTTCTTTTTTGATAATTTTTGCAACCATCTCTTCAGTGATAGGTTCAATATATGTTTTATCTGCAAACTCAGGGTCAGTCATAATTGTTGCAGGGTTTGAATTGATTAATACTACTCTGTAGCCTAATTCTTTTAGTGTTTTTGTAGCTTGAGTACCAGAATAGTCAAACTCACACGCTTGACCAATAATAATAGGACCAGATCCTATAAGTAAAATAGATTTTATATCTTCTCTTTTTGGCATAAATAGTATCCTTAAATATTTGCTAAAATTTAATGATTTTATCTAAAAAATGCTTACAAAATGTTGATTTAATCCTAAAATACTACTATATCAAATGATGTTTTTTGAACAACAAGAGCATTTTTTGTTCCACTATCGCCATACCTTGTAACATCCTCTAGCTTTTCTTCAAATTTTATTATTTTTTCTTCAAGTAAAGCTATCATATTATTTTGTTCAAGTATCATCTTTACACCAGCAATATTTATTCCTAGTGTTCTTGTAAGTTGTAAAATATATTTAATCTGATCAATGTCATTCTGAGAATAAAGTCTTATTTTACCATTTGTTCTGGATGGTACAATTAAACCTTCTCTCTCATACTGCCTTAATGTTTGTGGATGAATGTCAAGCATTTGTGCAACATTACTAATTAAATATACTGGTTCTTCACAATAGTTTGACATCTAATATCCTTATTGAGGTAGTTTTTCTTCCATTAACTTCACTAAATCTTCATCAAGCTCATCAATTTGAGGTAATTTGATATTTGCTTTAAGATATAAATTTCCTTTTACTTTAGTCTTTGAATTTAATGCACCTAATTCTTTTACTCTAAACTTTTGGTACTGTTTAGTATCTTTAGGCATTTTTAAAGTGATATCTTTATGTATAGTTTTTATCTCAACTTTACCACCAAATAATGCAGTTTTTAATGGTACATCAAAGATCATTGTAAGATCATCATCTTCTCTTGTGTAGTTAGGACTAGCAGCTACATTAATCTTTAAGATTAAATCACCTTTTTTTGATCCGTGAGATTTTCCCTTACCTTTAGCTCTAATTTTTTGACCATCTTTTATACCTTCTGGTATTTTGATATCAAAGCTATCATTTTGTAAAGATACATTTTGTTTACCACCTAAGATAGCCACATCAAATGGTATAGTAATTTGTGCTTGCATATCTAGATTTGGCTCTTGGTATCCTCCAAAACCTTGGTTTCCAAATGGTGAACCACCACCGAAACCTTGTGCTCCACCAAAGCCACCTTGGAAGCCACCGCCACCACCACCAAACATCTGGTTTAGAATATCATTGATATCAACACCAGCACCTTGACCTTGTGCAAAATCATGGAAGTTTTGACCACCAAACATATCATCACCATGCATATCATATTGTGATTTTTTCTGATCATCACTTAATACTTCATATGCAGCATTTATCTCTTTGAATTTTTCTTCAGCTTCAGGTGTTTTATTGATATCTGGGTGATATTTTTTTGCTAATTTTCTATATGCTTTTTTGATTTCACTTTTATCAGCATTTTCACTGATCTCAAGTGTCTCATATAAACTTTTTGACATTTAATTCCCTTAATTGTAATAATATTTTATAAATTTATATTATTATATCACAAACTTGAGTCTATGTCAATCAAGGTTTAACTTAATCTGTCAGTTAGTTTTTTCCCAAAAGCCTCTTCTATATAAGGGGAAACATTCCATTCTTCTTTAAATTGTTTATACTCTTTTAGAACTTTGTCTATATTTGAATTATCATCAAAGAAAGCTCTAATCATAATATTTTTTGGTGTATGCTCCATATCTATGAATTCTAATACTTGTGTACGATAACCCATGATTTCAAGTACATTTGCTCTAACACTATCAGTAAGTAAAGAGGCTAGTTTTTCTTTAATAATTCCATATTTCATCATAGGAATCATCTTGTCATTTTTAATTTTCTTTAGGAATTCATGCTGACAACATGGTACTGCTAAAATAACTTTAGCTCCCCAATTTACAGCTTTTGCAAGAGCTTCATCTGTTGCAGTATTACAAGCATGTAACGAAATAACCATATCTACATCTGAAAATTGATTGAAGCCTTTGATGTCTCCTTGTTCAAATCGTAAATCATCATAGCTTAGTTTTTGAGCTAAATCAGAACAAAATTTAATAACATTTTCTTTTAAATCTAGACCTACAATTTCAACATTGTATCCCATTTTTAACACAAGATAATCATAAAGTGCAAAAGTAAGATATGCTTTTCCACATCCAAAGTCAATGATTCTAATTGTTTTATTTTTATCTAAATAAGGGATACAATCAGATACTAATTCTAAATAACGATTTATTTGTTTAAACTTATCATATTTTGAATTTACAATTTTACCATCTTTAGTCATGATTCCAAGCTCAATTAAAAATGGTGTTTTATCACCATCATTTAAAATATAGTTTTTCTTTTTATTATGAGATGTAACTTCAAATTTACGAGTAGGTTTTTTCTTTAGTATTCTACTTTTACCTTTTTTATTCACTAATACTTGATAATCAGATTCTACAGTATGGATAATTGCTTGTTTACAATATGTTTCTATTAACTCAGACATTTCACTTATTGTCTCATCATTATTAAGATTTTTATGTTCTACATTTTTATCATAAAAATATTCAAACTGATGTTTTGTTTCATTTTTAATAACTACTTTTTTTATAGTTACTTTATTGAAAGTTTTTTCAACATTTTTTCTTACACCACTGAAGATTGCATATATAATATTTTCTTCATTGGTTGCTGTGTTCATTAATTCACTGATGTTTTCTATCATATTTAAAACTCTTCTATGTTCTGTCTAATAACCTCATAAGCTACTACAGATACAGCATTTGCAATATTTAGGCTTCTAGCTTCTTTAACCATAGGTATTGTAATACATCCCTCTTGGTTTTTCTCTAATAGGTCTTCTGGTAAGCCTGCATCTTCTCTACCAAAATATAAATAATCATCTTTTTGATATTCAGGTTCAAAATAGTTTTTCTTAGTTTTTGTAGTAGCGAAAAAGTGTCTATCGTTTAATGGATTTTTTGCCCAAAACTCTTCAATATTTTCATACTGATACCACTCAAGCTGATCCCAATAGTCAAGTCCTGCTTTTTTAACTTCTTTCGTAGTGATATCATTACCCCATCCATAAGGTTTGATAAGATGAAGTACACCACCAAGGGCTACAACTGTTCTACCTATTGTACCTACATTTCCACTTGTTCTAGGCTCTAGTAAAACTATATTTACCACTATAAAATTACCGTCTTATTAGAATATACTAATACTCTATCTTCAAGAAGTAAATTTAAAGCATTTGATAATACTACTTTCTCTACATTTCTACCAGCATCTCTCATCTTTTGCCATGAATATGTATGATCTACTCTAGTGATATCTTGATAGATAATTGGCCCTTCATCTAAGTCATTTGTCACATAGTGTGCAGTTGCTCCAATAATCTTAACACCTCTATCGTGTGCTTGTTTATATGGATTTGCTCCTATAAATGCAGGTAAAAATGAATGATGAATATTTAAAACTTTACCTTCATAGTACCCTACAAATTTTGATGTTAAGATTCTCATATATTTCGCTAATACAATAATCTCAGGATTATAGATATCAACTTGTTCAATTACTTTTTGTTCATGATCTTCTCTAGATAAATCTTTTGTATCAACAAAGTGATAAGGTATATCAAACTTCTCTACTAGATCTCTTAAGTGATCATGATTTGATATTACTGCTTTGATATTTGCATTAAGTTCACCACTTACATATCTAATTAATAAATCACCTAATACATGTGATTCTTTTGTAGCAAGTAATACAATATCTTTTGCTACTTGTGGTTTTAGTCTTACAATTTGATCTTCTGGCAATATAGATTTAATATCATTTAACAGCTCTGTTTCATTAAACTCACCACTAATCTCTGTTCTCATAAAGAATTTATTTTCTTCACTATCAACATATTCACTATTTTTATCAATACTTAAACCATACTCAAATAATATTTTTGAGACTTTATATACTAAACCTTTAGCATCTTCTGTTTCAATTAATAATGTAAATTTATCCATTCTTTACTTACCTATATTTTTTTAATTTTAGCGATTATATCTAAATTATGCTGTTTGATCTCATCTTCAGACATTGTACCATCTAAAGCACCTTGTCTTACATTACCATCAAACATTTTAGTTATTTGTCCATCTTTTTTAATAAAGATTTCATATACTACGGCATTGTCTGATTGAACTTTTAAAAAGCTTTTCATATATCCAGTATCATCATAAACCCATGCTGTCTTACTTGAACCTTTTAGTTCTATAAGTTTTTCAGGTATTACCCATTGTTTTATGAACCATGGTGCTGCTGATATATTTGTCACTATTACAATATTTTCATCTGTATATTTATCAAGATCTTTAAGTACTGCAATTGAATCATGATTTGTAACTACAATAATAGTATTTTCTTTGATAATTGAATCAGCAGAATACTCAATATCATCATCTAATAATTTTAATGTCTTTGGCATATACTTCATCTGTATTTGGTTAGTTGTTGTATCTACTTTTACAGGTGGTTTAGCTGTCATGTATATTATCATTCCTAGAAATGCAACTGTAAGTACTGTTAATTTTAATATTGAAATTAGCTTTGCTTTCATAAAGCCCCTTTTATCTTTGTCTTTTAACCCATCGTTTAAATAGTCTATTAAGTGAAATAGTATCATCAATTTGCTTTGAATTTAAAAGATTTTCTACAAGTTGTTTTGCTAAATATGGAGCTAATACATATCCTCTTCCACCTACGCCATTTATAGTATATAGATTTTGATATCTTGTAAACCTATCATCTCTTACATGTGTACCTTTTGTAAGGTATGGGAACTGCTCAATAGTTGATCTACTATCAATCAAACTACCAACCATAGGAAAGTAATCAATACTATTTGCTCTAGCTCCTGCTAGCTCTTTGATCACCTCTATATCCTTAAGCTTGATAATCTTATTTGCTTTTTCTAGAAGCTCATCGGTATCTTCTTTTTTGATACATATATTTGAACAGCTTGTACATAGATGCTTTGTACTGTCATCTAATCTATGATGTGTAGCTCCTATTGATACTTTATATTTGCCATTTGATTGTATGAAGCTTTTTGATACGGAGCAATCTTTGTGGTAGTTTTGCTCTACATTTGTAGAGGTAAGTATGTCTATCCTTTGACCCCAAACAGCGCGGATATTGAAATAGTCTTCATTGTATAGCTTTGTGCTTGCCCCTGTAGTTAGGATTAGATTTTTTGCGTACAAAGTTTCATTTGATGATTGCTTGATTATCCACATATCATCTTTGAACTCAATAGAATTTACATCATAATTAAATTCTGTATTGATATCTTGGATTAGTGTCTTACAAATATTATAGCCATCTACGACACTGCCTATCTCAAAAAAGTAGCCATCATCTTTTTTGATATATTCAAAATCCATATGAGGAATATAGGACTCAAACTTTAAACTATCGTCTTGGTCTTTTGGTATTCGTACTGTCCCACACTTATCTATGAAGTCTGGTGTATTTTGCATATAAAATTGCGTAGAGTATTTTAAAGAATCTGTAACTAAATCTTTGAACTTATTTGGTTTACCAAGTAGTGGAGATAAAAATGCTCCTGCTGCTCCAGATGCACCTTGTGCTACATCAGAATTTCTATCTATCAAAAGGAGTGAATCGGTATGTTTTTTTAATTCATATGCTACAGAGCATCCAGCAATTCCTGCACCAATAATTATAAAATCGTATTGTTTTTTAGTCAAATATTTAGCCTATTTTTTAATAATGTAATTGTATCTAATTAAATTTAATAGTTTAAATAAGTTATTAAGTGATAAAATCACTTATGATAATACTAGACTTTGAAACAAATAGTACTAATGAACACGATGTTATAGAAGTAGCTGCTGTTAGAGTAGAACTTGTAAACAATGAATATATCATCAAAGATAAGTTTCATAGATACTATCTATCAAGATAT
>JADHTT010000019.1 GCA_016784825.1 Campylobacterales bacterium | reverse complement strand
CTGGACAATTATCCCAGAATAATTTAAAAACTAAAATAAAGGAAACACAATGAGCAGTATGTTAGACGCACAAAAAAATATGACACCATATGATAATAAAACATTTAATACTATGGTACCAGGTCCATTTATGAAATATATGAGAACAAATCTATTATGGCAATTTATTAGGTTTATATACATCAATCTTAAGATGATGATTGTTGTAGCAAAAAGTCACTAATGTATGATTAAAAGTAAAATACTACCATCTGATAGAGTTTTACTTTTAGTAAAATCAATTATTACACTAGAAGTTATTCTTCTAGTTGTATCTTTTTTCAATGATACACTCTCTTTGTATCTATTATTTTCTCAAAATATAGGTATTTTAAACTTTATATCATTTCTATTACTACTGGCATATTTTTTTTGGCACTATATAGATGCAAAAAAGAAAATGACATGTACTGGCTGCAAAATAGCAAATACAGGTGGAAATGTAGTTATTTATTCTGTAATACTATTAATACTATATATCTTCTTCTAGTAATTTACTAATAGCCTTACTACACATAGCTAAACCAAAGCTACCTGTAACTCCCACAAAACTTCCTAATTCTTTACAGTTTGGTAATTCAGTAGAAAATATCACCTTAAAACTTTTGTTAAATCTAATCTTTTTAAGCTCTTCGCGAATCTTTTTTGCAAATGGATCATTGTGAGTTTTCCAAATATTTATATACTCGATTTTTGTCGGATCAAGCCTTTTTGCACTTCCTGTAGTGGAAATTAGTTTTTTATAGTATCTTTTGATTATTTGTACTTTTGGCTTAATATCATCAATAGCATCTAAAATTAAATCATATTCATCAAGATCATTATCTTCTACCCATTGTAGATCTATTTTAGCTTCAATTGGTGTTACATTTGGATATAGAGTTTTCAAATGCTCAACTTTAACTTTTCCAACCGCATCACTTCCTATTTGTCTATTTTGATTACTTTGCTCAAAACAATCAAAATCTACAATAGTGATATTTGTAATTCCACTTCTATAAAGACAATCTAAGGCATATCCACCTACTCCACCAACACCTAAAATAATTATTTTTTTATCTTGTAGTTTATTAAAATTCTCTTCACCAAAAATCTTTTTACATCTATCGTATTTCAAATTTTACTCTTTATTAATTTTTAGATATTATATCATAAATAATTTAGGAGTTTTTTTGGAAAAAGAACCAATGACAAACCAAGGCTTTGAAAATATCACAAGCCAATTAAGTGAAATGAAACTAACTTTAAGACCAGCAATTGTAATAGCACTTGATGAAGCTAGACAATTAGGTGACTTAAAAGAAAATGCAGAATACCATGCAGCAAAAGAAGATCTTGCAAATATGGATAAACAAATAGCAGTAAAAGAAGATATTATCTCTAGATCTGTGATAATTGATCCAGCTGTATTACCACATAATAAAGTAAGCTTTGGTTCATCAGTAGTTTTAATTGATTTAGATACTGATGATGAGATTAACTATACAATTGTAGGCTCACAAGAAAGTAATCCAGAAGATGGAAAAATATCATTTAATTCTCCACTAGCGAAACAACTTTTAGGCAAAGAAGAAGGTGATGAAGTTAAAGCTCAACTTCCAGGTGGAGTTAAAGAATTTGAAGTGGAAAAAGTATTTTATAAAGGCTAAACTATGATAAATGTAGCAATAGTAGGAGCAAGTGGATATACTGGACTTGAATTAATTAAAATTCTTGTAAACCATCCACAGTTTAATATCACACATATTTCAAATAGTGAGGGTGGCATTAGCGCAAAAGATCTACATCCATGTTTAGATGGTGTACTTGATATGGATATTCATAAAGCAGATGCTAATGAGATAGCAAAAGTTGCTGATTTAGCATTTTTAGCACTGCCACATAAAGCATCTATGGGATTTGCTAAACAGCTACTTGCTCTAGAAGTTAAAGTAGTTGATCTTAGTGCTGACTATAGATTGAAGCTTGATACATATGAAAAACATTATTGTCCACATGAAGATAAAGAAAATCTAAAACACTCTATATATGGTCTGCCAGAGTTTTACAATGGCCTAATCCCAAATGCTAAGCTTGTAGCAAACCCAGGATGTTATCCAACGGCTACACTACTTGCTCTTGTACCATTTGTGCCATATATTGATCCAAAATCAAATATATTTATAGATGCTAAAAGTGGAGTAAGTGGTGCAGGTAAAAAGCTAAGTGATACAACTCACTTTGTAAATGTAAATGAGAATATATTTGCTTATAATCCATTTGGTCATAGACATGCTCCTGAGATTTCTGAAAAGATATTAGAACTAACAGATATAAAAGCAAAAATTAATTTTGTACCACATTTAATCAATGTAAATAGAGGTATGTTAGTTTCTATTTATGCGACATTAGAAGATGTTTGTGATGCAAAACAAGTACTAAAAGAATTCTATGCAGATGATAAGTTTGTACGAATAAAAGACAAACCTGTGACTATCAAAGATACTGCTGGTACAAACTTCTGTGATATCTTTGTAGAACAAAATGGTGATTCTATTTTTATTAGTTCTTCGATTGATAATCTTCTTAGAGGAGCATCTACTCAAGCAGTTGTAAATGCAAACTTAATGTGTGGATATGAAGAAGATTTAGGTATATCAAAAATAGCCTATGTACCTTAATATAGATGAGTCTGCAATATTTATTGCAGACTCTCACTACAATACAAATCGTCCACAACTAAAAGAAATTTTATTAGATATTAAATCTAACAAAATAGAAACTACACAATTGTTTTTAATGGGTGATATATTTGATTTTTTATCAGATGACATTACATACTTTCAAAAACAAAATCAAGAAGTTATAACACTTATAAATCAACTTTCAAATACAATTGAAATCATTTATCTTGAAGGTAATCATGATTTTAATTTAACTAAAACTTTTCCAAATCTTTTAGTTATTAGTAGAGAATTCCAAGCACTTATTTGTAAATATAAAGATAAAAAAATAGCATTGGCTCATGGTGATATATTTATGCCAAAAGCATATAATCTTTATACAAGTTTTATCAGATCACGAGCCACTGGGAAACTAGCAAATTTATTAGATATCAATAATATTATATTTAAAAAACTAAACTCTTGGCTATTAGATAAAAACATTTGTGGAGATATAAAAGAGTTTGATAATTTTGCACAAAAAAGAATTAACTTATATAGTCAATATGATGTAGAAGTGATTATTGAAGGTCATTTTCACCAAGATAAGAGATATAAAAACTATATCAATCTACCATCACTAGCTTGCAATAAAAGATATTTTCAAGCTAGTGATATTTAAAAGATAAACTCTTTTATAGCAATAGTGCTATATTATAAGCAATATAAGACATTATCCAAGCAACTATTGTAGTAAATACAAATAGATACCCTAGATATTTATAACCTCCTGCTTCCTTTGCAAACACCATAGATGCTGCAAAACAAGGTAGATAAATCATCACAAATACTATAAATGATACAGCAGTTGCAAATGGTATTTGCTCTTTAATTGCACTTAATAGTTGATCACTTGTTTCATCAACCTCATCACCAACATTATATAAAATTCCAAGAGTTGCTACTACAACCTCCTTTGCTGCTAATCCTGTTTCTAATGCAACTGATAATTTCCAATCAAATCCAAGTGGTTCAAAAAATGGCTCACTGATCTTTCCTATTTGTCCTAAATAACTATGTTCTAATTGTAAAGCTTGATTATTTGTATCCATTTTAGGATAATTACTTGCAAACCATATTAAAATTGTAGCAGCCAAAATAAATGTACCTGCTTTTTTTAGATATGACCATGCTTTTTGCGAAACAATCATATAAATTAATTTTAAAGTTGGAAATCTATATTTTGGCATCTCCATTACAAACGGTTCATCTTCACCTTTAAACACTGTAACTCTTAATACTTTTGCCATCACAAGCCCTAATAAAGCTCCTGCTATATAGATATAAAATAAAACATCTCCAGCAACTTCAGGACTAAAAAATGCACCAGCAAATAGTACATACACAGGAAGCTTCGCACCACATGACATAAACCCTATAATAAATAGAGTGATTAATCTGTCTTTCTCATTTTTAAGTGTTCTAGTAGCCATATAAGCAGGTACACTACAACCAAATCCAGTCACTAATGGAATGAAACTTTTTCCATGAAGTCCAAATTTATGAAAAAATCCATCTAAAAGAAAAGCTACTCTAGACATATATCCAGTTGTCTCAAGTAAAGCAATACCTATATATAAAATAATAATATTTGGTAAAAATAACACAACAGCACCAACACCAGCAATAATACCATCAACTATTAGTGATCGCAATCCTTCATGAGCAATACTAGTACCCACAGCATCACCTAGCCATCCAAAACCAGCATCAATATAATCCATAGGAATTGCACCTAGTTCAAATGTAAGTTGAAATAATCCCCACATTAAAAATAGGAAAATAGGAATCCCAACAAATTTATTAATCAAAATATCATCTATTTTCTTTGTCAGTGGCTTATTTTTATTTTCTCTATTACAAGTTACAGTCTCTGCTCTAATACCTCTTGCTATTGCACTATGCTCTGTAGCTTGAATATCTGTATGGTTTTTTGTCTCAAAATAGCTATGGATATTATCATGACACTCTATTAGTAAAGGCTGAAGTTCCATAAAAATTGGCTTATCGTGAATTTCTTTAAAAAACTTTTCATCATCATTTAACAATTTGATTGCCATTTCACGAGAGTCTAAATCTTCATATGTATAGTCATGTTCATCAAAATATGAACTTACTGCATATATTTGCTCTTCAATAATATCACTATAACTTACTTTTGATCTTAATCTATTATCATCATCTGCTGCCTCATGAACCTTATTTAAAAGCTCATCAATACCCTCTTTTGTATTTGCAGATACGGCAATAGTAGGAATACCTGTAATAGCTTCAATTTGCTTAGCATCAATAGTAATACCTTCAGCATGTGCCTCATCTATCATATTTAAGGCTATCACCATCTTTTTATTCATATTTAAAAGTTCTAAGGTAAGAAGTAGATTTCTAGTGATATGTGTAGAATCAACTACATTTAAAATTACATCATAATCTTCATTTTGAAGATAGTCTCTAGCTACTTTTTCCTCTTGTGAAAAACCATTTATAGAATAAGTACCTGGTAAATCTATAATCTCTAAAATATGACAATGGTGCTCAAAACAAACTTCACTTTTCTCAACTGTTACACCAGAAAAGTTTCCAACTTTTAGTCTTGAATCTGTCATAGAATTTATAAGTGAAGATTTACCTACATTTGGTTGACCAGCTAATACAATTTTGATAGGTCTCATTATACTAGCTCCACTTCAATTTGTTTTGCTTCATCTAATCTAATAGCCACTGATGTATCATCTACAAGCAATACAATAGTATTTTTTGTAGGAGATATCTCTTCAACTATAACTGTACTACCTTTTATTAGTCCAAAAGAATAAAACCTTTTCTTTAATTCATCATTACAATCTATACTTTTAATAGTTGCATTTATATTTTTATCTAAACTTGATAACAACATATCTCTTCCTAATATTAATTTATTAAAGAAATGATAACTATTATCAACTTAATATATTATTAAAATGATACTCATTCTCATGATTAAAGTCATACACTATATTTGTAAGTGTTATATTTTAATTCCTGTAGTACTTATCTCTTGAAATAGTAACTTATCAATAGTTGAATTAAACTGTATTAAATCTATTTTTAAATCGTAACCTTTTCTAAACAAGTATGTTTTAAATTTAATTTTTTGTTTCTTAAAAAGCTTATGATTAATGTTTGTTTTGATAGCCAAATCAATATCTCCACCTTTTTTGGTATCATCAGTTCTGCTCCCAAATAAATATATATCACCAGAAGTTCCAAAACTATAAGAATAAGCCTCTTTTATAATATTTCTTAATCTATTTGTTAATCTCATTTAAAATCTTTTAGCAAAATCAATAGAGTTGAAATAGTAAGATTGAATAGTTGAAAAGTTGTCTATACAATATTTTAAATCATCTAAGGCTTCTTGTAGTTCTTCAGGGTAATCATGCTCTAGCTCATTTCTTACCTCTCTAATTTCAATCCAAGTACCAAGTGAATCTATAATTTCTTCCTTCTCTATATAATCAAGTACTTCTGTCATTTTAGATGTTGATATACCACTTATCTCAAGTAATAGAGGAAATATTTTAGCACCTAAAAAATCTTGAATAGAAGCAAACCTTTTTAAATAAGCATCAAATATAGCTCTTTGCTGTGGTTTAATAAAATTAAATTCTTCAACTGTTAAGATATCTTTAGACTCTAGAAGTTCTATAATTAGTTGATAGTATTCATCAAATGCTTTATATTGTAATTCTAATTTTGCAAGTCTTTTTTTAAGAATATCTTTTTTATTTACCACTTGTATTCCTGATACTAATTTAATGAATTATATCATAGATTGTCTGTTTTATACAGCAAACATAATTTGTGATAAAAATATTATCACTACTACAAATATAAATGGAAACCTATGTGATGTAAACACTAGTGGTTGAATCCCAAAAAATACTTGTAATATTCCTCTAAGCCCTAGCCATCCACCTAAAAATGCTTTGATTGCTAACACTATTTGAAAGTTTGATAATCCATCTTCCAATATAGGTCCAAAATTTACATGAATTAAATAAGCACCAGATACTACAGCTACGATTAAAGCTTTTGGAACTAATTGCTTTGTAAAGGCTGCAAAATGTTTTCTAACTTCTGTATATTTTTCTGGAGACAATGTCTTTTGCATTCTCATCAAAATCAAATTATCTGTAATTAAAAAGCCACCATAAATAAATACTGAAAATATATGTAGTAAATGAAAAATTAAATATGTCATGATTATCCTTTGTTAGGATTTTATCTAAGTTCTTTTATTTGCATATTGACACAAGTCAACGATAAACATTTACTTCTCAATATCCAGCTTTTAAACTTCCAATTCTACTAAGTCTATTTTTATCTATAAGTTGTAATATTTTATCTAACCTTTTTAAAGGGACATTTTTAGGGACATTTTAAGGGACATTTTGACTGTATCTTTATAGATAACTTAAATCGCTCAATACATGAACAAAGAGATCTGATGGATTATATTAGCAATAGTGCTCATCTGGGTGCTAAGTGTATTAAAGGTACATTTTGGGATGACTCAATACCAAAAAAGAAATTGGTGAGATCAAAGATCAGCCAAAGGCTAAACTTATTGATGATAATAGTTGGATTGGGAATATTAAAAAGGAACTTGTGAGTTGGTTTTAAGGTACTAAATATATCATTATTATCCTATTTATTAGCTATCCTTTCATCTAAATCATTATATTTATAATTAATAATTTCACCACTGATAATAAGTTCAATAGCTTCTTCAATTACATTTAAAGGAGCGATAAACCATTCTCTTGGTTTGTATAGTTTTCCATTGCCATCATAAATTTCAATATCTAAACAACTATTTCCAAAAAATTTATGAATCAACTGTTCAAGTTTATGTGGATTTACATTATAGACTTCATAAGCAGCTACTGTTTGAACATCTGCCATTAGATATGTCGGGTCTTCTTTTGCATTTTTGATTCTAGTTTCTACTGATGTAGTTGAGAATCCTATTTTATATAAGTTCTTTTTTGTAAGAATTACATCTTCAGTACTTAGTGATTCTAATATATAAATAAATCCATTTTGTGTATCATCTTTATTAATTTGTGATAGACCATCTAATAACTTGTCTTCATTTTCAGTAATAATTTTACCATCTGTATAAAGTGATGAAGATAATGACCTAAGTAACATATTTGATTCAGTACCATTTTCAAATATAATTTTCAATCTTCTGTTATAGTTTCTACTTTTACTTTTTGTTTTTTCTTTAGCAACATCTACAATACATCCTACAACTCCATTTAATACAAAATAAAAACCAACTTTTATATCTTTTTCACTTCTAAAAGAGTGGAGTTTTCTTTTTCCATTATTAAGTTCTTTTTGTACTTGAATAAACAAATACTCATATTTTTCAAAATCTTCACATACTTCTCTTCGTGCAACATAATCTGGAGTATTTTCATTTTTTTTAGAAACATTTTTTAATGTATGAATATCTTCTTCATTTTCAGTATTTAGTAATCCAAATTCATCATTATTTAAAATATCATCCAAAGAGTTTATTTCAGCCATTTATATATCTCCTAGTAAATTAAACCTATCATATTGTCTTAATGATTCTATTTTAGTTGGATTTTCTTTAATACCTTTTAATCTAGAGAATAATCCTCTCTCTTTCATATCAGTAGTTTTTTGAGGTTCTTTATTATGTATTTCAAAAAAACTATTTATTTCTTCAAAAGAAGCTAATAATCTATCATCAGCAGTAACAACTGGATTTTTAGCTTTAACTTCTAAAATTCCTAATGGGTCATTTTCAAATATATTATTTAATATAGTCTCTTTATCCATTATTGGTTATCCTTCTTTCTTTTCTCTTCTTTTAAGTAGATAATACATTCAGCCATCCTTTTTTCTTTTCCATCAGCAGAGTTTATATCAGGTTGTCTACCATGAGTTTTTATAAACTCTTGAATCTTAGGCCAAAGAATACTAGCTTCTTCAAAGTCCATTTTAATTCTAGTAGCTTCGATTGATTCTTGAATAAGTTTTAATACACCTGTTGTAACTTGTTTTGATAATATTTCAAAAGCTTTTTGAAATGGATTTATACTATTGATTAAATCAATGTTTAATTCATCTAGATTTATAAACTTATCAGCCATTCTTATGAACTTTTTATCACCCTCAGTTTTAATCTCTGCATTTCTTACAACACTATCAACTACAACATATTGTCTAAGTTCTTCAACTTCTTCATCATCTAAATCGGGATATTTTACTTTGATGATTTTTGGTATTAAAACTTCATTGATAACTTCAGGTTCAATATTCCCTGGCATTGCTTTTAGCATTTGTTCATCTT
>JADHTT010000018.1 GCA_016784825.1 Campylobacterales bacterium | reverse complement strand
CCTGGCATTGCTTTTAGCATTTGTTCATCTTGTAGAATTGAAGCTTTTAAATCATTCAAATCACTTTCAATAATATCTTCAACCTTTTTACTTGTTGGTTTTTTAAACCCTTTTATTTTTAGTTCACCTTTTTTAGGTGGTTCTTTATCATTATCAAATCTTGGTTTAAATGTAAAACTAGGTGCTAAAACCTGCTCCATAAGTAGTGATGATGTTATAGCTTTTAACATATTATTTACAGATAGTTTTACTTCATCATTATGTGCATCGGGTTGAGCTATTAGGTTTGTAAATTGAGAAGTAGTTTTATTTTCACTATCTCTTGTAGCACGACCAATAATTTGTATGATTTCAGTAAGTGAACTTCTATATCCAACAGTAAGTGCATGTTCACAATAAGGCCAATCAAATCCCTCTTTTGCCATACCTAGTGCTATGATTAAATCCATATCATCTACACTTTTAATATTTCTTAAATATGTAATGATTTTATCTCTTTCTTTTTGGTCATCATTTACTAAATCAGCTACTTTCAAAAGTTTACCATCTGTATGTCTCTTTAGAATTATAACTCCATCATCTGTTACTTCTTTAACTCGCCCAATTATATCCAGTATAGTGCCAACTTCTCTATGCTTATCCTTTGTAGATTCACCTGAGTTTACATTTGGAATATGGAGAATAGTTTTTTTATTAGTATCAAGAATTTCATCTAATGCACTTGTATATCTTCCTTGATAAAAGTGATAACCAATACCTAGTGATTTTAAATACTCATATCCATTTAATTGTTCATAATAATTGTAAGTCACTTTTGTAAACTTTGCTTCATCTTCAGGTAAAAGTACAGGAACACTATCACCTCTAAAGTATGAACCTGTCATTGCAACTATATGACAAGTTGATTTTTCTATTAGATTTCTTAGAACTTCACCAAGTTTATTTTCACCATCAGCAGATACATGATGAAACTCATCAATAGCTATTAGGGTATTATTAAATTTTGATTCATTTAATTGGTCAAATGCAAATCTTAATGTTGCATGAGTACATATTAAAATATTGTCATCACTATCTAAAAACTGTTTGAATGTTTCAACTTTACTTTTACTATCAGATGTAGTACAAAGATTGTATTTAGCATTTGGTTCCCAATTTGCATAAAAACCATGTGATTTTAAATCTGTATTTCCAAATGAACCACCAATAGACCTTTCAGGAACAGCAACAATAACTTTTTTAACACCTTGATTGATAAGTTTATCAAGTGCGATAAACATCAAGGCTCTTGACTTTCCAGAAGCGGGAGGTGCTTTAAGTAGTAGATACTTAGCATCTCTTTGAGAATAAGCTTTCTCTTGCATGTCTCTCATCCCAAATTTATTGGTTGATTTACTTGCTCCAGTTTGTTCGTAATTTACTTCTACTAAATTTGGCATTTTTTTCCTACTTTAATTTATAATATTTATTTACATCCACTAAATTAACTTTGTAATTCAACTACAAAGAAAAATAATACTCTTTAATTTTATGAGCCATTAATTTTCTTCTTTCATTTAGAAATTCTTCATAGTCAGAAGCTTGATTAGTTATAATTGTCTGAGGAATACAATGCATTCTAAAATTATCTAAAAGCTCTTGCTGATTATTTATACCACTAAACCTAACATCACTTTTTTCAAAATTTTCAATAAGTAATGAAAAATATTCAGATGGTGCTTTATTTCCTACTTTTATATTTATTTCTTGTTGCATATAAACATAGTTTGCTATTTGATTATATTTGTTTTGTTCATAACCATTCTTTTTTAAATAATCTTTTGGAAACAAGTGATGAATGTCCCCTCTAAGGGAAACTAGATCACCTACTAAAACATCTTTAGATAAAAATCCTTTATCATTTGCTTTTACTTGAGAAGCTAAATATATATGAAAATATGGGCTACTTGCTACTGATGTATCCAAACTTCTGGGAAGTGATGCATTCCAAAATGCATCAGAAAGTTCTGCTTCTTCTTTTTCTTTTAAATACTCATCCATAGACTTATGACTTATTTGTTTAATATCAAAATCAAATGTACTCTCAGGTGAGCCTGAATATCGTTTGGTTAATATCGAGTAGACAAACCATCGTTTTACAAATTTTTCTATTTCTACAGCATTAACCCCAAGTTCTTTTAGTTTTAGATAAAGGATATATGCAAAATTAATAACATTTTGCGATCGAATTAACTTACTATCAATAAAACCTGCAGATCTTATTATCATCAAAAATCTTTTGAAATTAGTCTCATTGCTAAAATTTATAACCCCTGTTCGTAATTTTTCAAATGATTGCTCTGCAATCTCTGTTTCAAAAGTTCTTTTTTCAAAATTCCTTCCAGATAATAAACTTACTAAATCTGAAAGCTTCCCTCTATTGAATTGTGATGTAAAAGCAACTCTAATCAAATCATTATAGTCAGGATCATAAAGGTCATCCTTTTCAGATTTCAACCATTTTATTTTTTGATATAGCTCAGTTCGTGTAAATTTCTTATCATTATCTTCTATATGCTTATAAAACTCTGGAGAAATTGCCAAGTGACAAAAATAATCAATCATTTTTCTAAGTTCAGCTCCCCCATATTCCGTATTAGATGATATTTTACTCATAGCAAAATCTGCTTGACTTAATACTACACCTTTAGAATTTATTCTAATAAATATCTCTGTTACTGTTTCGATATCTAATTCAGGTGCAAGTTCAATAAGTCCTATTTGTTTCTTGGGAATATTTATTAGATTTGAGAAAGCATTTCTTACCTTTTTTTTATCAACTTCTGGATTAAGTTCAAAATAATTGTCTGCAATCTCAAAAAGATCTCCATTAATTGCTAAGGAAATATCATGAAGCCAAGTTTTATCTTTCAAGATAGCAGGATTTTGTACTTCAAATTTTTCTAAAAGTGGATTAAATGCAATCTTTATCTTTACTCTTTTATATGTTTTATCAATTACATATTGACCTAAAATTGCAGCTGTTAATGCAGTAATTCTTTGTTGTCCATCTATTAGAATCTTTTTACCTTCACTTGTACTTCCATCATAGTACAACTGCCTTTTCTAGTTCTTGATCTTCTCTGCAAATATTTCTTGCATATCCAGTAGATAATTTATTTAACTTAACTGTTCTATTTGATTTAAAATTTTCAAGTATAACAGCATCTTGACATATCTGTACAATTAAATCATTTGCTAAGATATGATATTGCTTAGGTTTGTTAGTATATTTTAATGCAAAATGTAGTTTTTTATAATCATATTCAGATATGAGTAATAAACCATCTGAATATAATTCTTCTACATATTTTAGTGCTTCGTCGCTACTGCCTTGTGCTAGACTAAATATTTCAAATATATCAGATTTAATATCATAGTAGTTAGCCAACATTAATATATTAAAATATATTCTTTGTGAATGTTCATTATCCATAACTGACTACTTCTAGTTATTTTTATATTTTATATTTAAATCTACTCTTCTATTTGATGCATCATTTGAAGAGATAGGATTTGATTCGCCATACGATATAGTTTTAATAAGCTTCTCATCAAAGCTATAATCAACCAATAGTTGCTTAACCTCTTTTGCTCTTTTTAGACCTAAGGCAAAATTGTATTCGTTTGTTCCACATTTATCTGTATGTCCATTAACTACAATAGATTCAATATTCTTTTTCGCTATTAGATCCAAAGTAGTAGGTACAGTTTTGACTACATATGAATCATAGTCAAAATGAATTGCTAGTTTTTTTTGATTACACTCAACTGGGTTCTCATAGGAATCAGCATATTTCATTAGTCCTAGAGCCCAAAACATACCAACTGGTCCACCAATAATGGCACCTTGAATAGCTCCTATTACACCAAACCCTATTCTGTCTGTATTATCTACACAACTACTACTCGCTTGACTCCCTGTCGCTAGTACTGATGCTGCTAGCATTGTTATTAATATCTTTTTCATTATTTTCTTTCTTTCTAATACATCTTATATATTTTTTATCTGTTTTAATATCTACACCCATTTGGGCTTTCTCATAATCTATATACCAAGCTTTTCCATATTGGTCTAAGCTTGCTGTTTGACTCCAATAGTCACCATTTGTTTTATTTTTAAAATTGTTATTGTTTATGCTTGTTATCAATTGCTTTCTAGTTGGTAAAACCCAATTATTAAAACTTAAATAGTTAAGCTTTTTACAGTAATCTAGTGCAGCATAATAATCTGATTTTAGAACTTTATTTCCTATAGCGTCTTGCCAAATAATCTTATTAGTTTTATCAAGCACAAATCCATCTGCTGGAATAAGTTCAACTTTTTTCTCTCTTGTTTGTTTAGTTTTATATTTAATAAATCGTATTTCACTTGAATCAAAATATTTACTTCTTTGCTTATGTACTTTTAATGTGAAGGCATCATTGCTATCTCTAAATATAGAAATGTTTTCAGATGAATCACCTGATGATATAAAACCATCTATAGATTCACCTTTTAAATAAATTATGACATCAAAGCTAGCTTGATCATATATAACACCTCTAGTGGTGATATATGTTAGTTCTAGTTTCCCTTGAAGTGAGTTATTTACTCTATTTAGAGATAGCTTACGCTGTACAAATGATGATGTCGCTTGAGCTAACCAAGTACCATTAAAATCGAACTCTTCTTGTATTGGTTTAACTTTTTCTTCAACTTCATTTACATGAGGTTTGAAAACTATAATGGATGGTACTTGTTTTTGTATTTTAATCTCTTGTGTTAAAGGAGTATATTTTTTTTCTGCTACACAAGCTGTAAAAAGGAAAATTGTTGTTAATAAAGTTAAATACTTCAAGTTAATATCCAATACCATAAGTTAGTCATCATTCCATCACCATTTACTACAACAGTAATGCCACCTTTGTCTGCAATCTTTTTTATAATTTAATTTTATTTTATCATTTTTCTCCTTTTTTGATGGTTTCGTTTTTTTTCGTTAAATTTCGTTAACAATGAAATTATGAACCATCTAAGCTTAATTTCTCATTAAATATAACGCTTTTCGTTATTTTTTGTTAATTTTATAGTTTTTTATGCTATAATCATATTATTAAAGGAGATTTGTGAAGTTATTTTCATTAAAACTTGGTGCTATGTTATTGTTTATTGTAGTTCTCGTTTTATATGCAGCTACTATATTTTGGTACAACTACCATACAGTTGACAATGCATTTAAACATATTAATAATAAGCAAGCTGACCTAACAATTACAAATATAAAGCCTATGCTTCAAACACAATTAACTTATAGTCTAAACTCAGATGTATCAAATCAACTAAAACATCTTGTAGAAAATAATGAATATATATTCAAAATTGATATTGTTGATGGCGAAAATATTATCGCATCTTCTGACTACCAAAATGCCTCAAAGGCAATTACTAAATCATATCCACTAAAGCTAGATAATAAAGAGCTTGATATAGTAGTCTACCAATCTACAAATATAAACTCTGGTGCTTATGACTACTATCTAAGCGATACTATGAAAATAGCCTTAGTTATGCTTGCCCTCATTGCTTTAGCTGTAGTATTGTATAGTTTTACTGTCTCAATGTATGATAAACAAAGAGAAACAGATTATCAAGAGCTGAAACTACAAATGGAAAAAGAAGCACAAGAGAGCCAAAGAAAAACCAATATGATGTATCAGCAATCACGCCTAGCACAGATGGGGGAGATGATAAGCAATATCGCACATCAATGGAGACAACCTCTTAACTCTATTTCACTAGTACTGCAAGACTTAAAACTATCAAAGGCACTTAATAGTATCTCTCAAGAAGAGTTTGATAAATCTACATCCAAAATAGAAAACTCTCTACAATATATGTCTAATACTTTTACAGACTTTAGAAACTTCTATAAAACAAACAAAGAGAAAGAGCCATTTGAATTAAATGATGCCATATCACAAGCTACATCAATAGTACACAGTAGCTTTGATGATAAAGCAATCACTATTAATCAATTAGAATCAACTAATGCAACTATAGTAGGCTTTAGAAATGAGCTAACTCAAGTGCTTGTAAATATATTGCAAAACTCAAAAGATGCATTGATAAAAAATAATATTGAAAAACCATTTGTATCTATAAGTACATTTGAAGATGGCAAAGATATTGTTATTGTACTAGAAGATAATGCTGGTGGTATAAAAGAGGATATTATTGAACAAATATTTGACCCCTACTTTACAACAAAACACAAAGAACAAGGGACAGGCTTAGGACTATATATGTCAAAAGTAATTATCAATGATAGTTTCAATGGTACACTTGAAGTACAAAACACTAATGATGGTGCAAAATTTATAATTAAAATAAAGGAAAATAAATAATGGAAGATTTAATTCAATTATCAGAGCAAACTAAAAAGCTAACTGTACTTATTGTTGAAGATAGAAAAGAAGACAATGAACAAATGCAATCACTATTCTCTAAACTATTTAAAGATGTATATTCTGCCAAAGATGGTAAAGAAGGTCTAGAGCTATATAATAAACATAAGCCTGATGTAGTTATCACAGATTTAATTATGCCAAATATGGATGGTATAGAGATGACTGAAGCTATAAAAGCTATAAAAAAAGAGCAAATTATAGTTGTAGTTTCTGCATCTGATGATATTGAAAAAATCACTCAAACAGTTGCACTAGAAGTGACTAGCTTTGTATACAAGCCAATAGAAACTCAAAAGCTAATTGATACTATGTCTAAGGTAGTTGAAAAGATCAAAAAACAAAAGACAATAGAAACAAAAGCATTTACAGTGACTATTCCACTTGATATGTACGAACAAATTGATGATGCTGCCAAGTCTGAAAGTATCTCCAAAAATGCTATTATAATTAGATCTATGAAGAAATATTTTGGGAATTAATTAGATCTATTTACAGACCATTACCCCACATATGCATCTTTTTTGCCACTACGACATCATAATCTGCAAATATATCTACAAAATTTGCAGCTCTAAATTCTAATCTTTCAAGTGTCTCACATATAGTGTTTTTTTCCAAGATACCTTTTGGTTCTATTATAACTACTTGTGCGGCATTTGCTAAAGAAGTATATGAAAGTTTGAGTAGTCTATCTCCAAATTTATGCTTGGTATAAATATCTTTTAGTATCACTATATCTACACTTCTAGGACTAGCTCTAAATGGCTTTTTCATATCATCAATAAATTGTATTTTTGATTTTGGATATTTTAACTGTATCGCTTCATCTTTATCACTATATATCGCTAATTTTAAATTACTTTGCTTACTATTTAGTAAAGCATACAGTGCATCTGTAATACCATCTATCCCAGTCGAAACTTCAAGAAAAGTATTACCAGGGTATGGGTTAAAAAGCTCTAAAAATTGATTTATATTATCCATTTATAGAAACATAAGCTTTGCACATATGACTATTAATAAGCCTAATACTATAACCAATTTGTGAAAGTGATTTTCCATAAAGTATGATTTTTTTCTTCCAGAAAATTTAATAAATAGATTTGATAATACTCCTAGTGTAATAATCAATACCAAAAATATTTTAAATGCTAAAATTTGTTGTAACGGTGTATCAATCCAGCCAATAGTTGAATTCATATATCTAGACATCATCATTCCACCTGTAAGAATTAGTAAAAGTAATGTCAAAGGAAATATTTTGAAACTTCTTTTACCAAGAGATTGATTTATTGTCTTTTGAGTGTCTGGGTTAAATTTACCTTTAATAGCTGATATCACAGCCAAATCAGTAAATACATATCCTAGAAATATTATCGCTAAAATTAAATGTATGATATTTGCGTAGGGGTAGATTGCTTCCATGTTTTTACCTTTGAGTTGATAATAGAAGAGTACAAGATCAAGACTTAATACTTTCTAAGACTGAAAAGAAAAGCTCTTTTCAATCTTAATTCTGTTTTAGAATGAGAAAGTATGTGCAATTGCATAAGTAGGTTTTACACCAGACTTATCTGTATCAGCTGCAATTAATGACCATTCACCTGTAGTGATTGAACATGGATATGAAATTGAAACTTGATAGTAATTATGTTCATCTGCTACAGCATCGGCATCTACAATACCATATAACGCCTCAACACCGATATCTCCATAAGATCTACCAACTACAACTTGATTAATATTAAATGTTGTATCTGGATCCGTAATATAATCATATCCTAGATCTGTACCATTTATAGATGTACTAAGTCCAACACTATACTCTTCACCTTGAGTACCTGTAGTACTTGTCGTTCTGATATTTAAGTATGAAACATAAGCTTCAACACCATTTGCTATCTCTTGAGTATATGTTAATGCACTATCTATTTCTGTATCATTATCTACAGAAAAAGTAGCAAATTCTGCATTTAAACCTTTATAGTCAAATGCAATAGCACCAGATCCACCAGCTTCTTTACTTGTTAAAGTTTCACCTCTATCTATATGGTTAGATGCAATTGAGAACTCTCCACTTATTTCTAATCCTTCAATTGAAGATTTTTTTTCTGCTAAAGCAGATGTAGATAATAGTGTAGCAGCTGCTACAGTTGATAATAATAATTTTTTCATTTTATTGTTCCTTTTTAATAATGATTATTGAAATAATAAATAAAAATAACTTAATATATTCTTAATTTTAATTTTAATAATGATAATCATCTAACTATTTAAATTTTTATGTTAAAATATTTAAATTAACTAAATAAGGGTTTATAATGCAGGACAATACTGAGATAATAAATAAACTAAAAGAGATTATAAAAGATAGAGGTCTTAAATATACAAAACAAAGAGAAGTTATATTTGAGACTATTCTTAATAGTGATGAGCATTTAAATGCTGATGACCTTAATACTATTATCTCAAAAGAACATCCAGATTTAAAAATTGGTATAGCTACAATCTATAGGGCATTATCATTTTTAGAAGAGGTAAATTTAATATCGTCAATTGCATTAAGTGATGATGGTAAAAAATTTGAAGCAAATTTAAAAGAACATCATGACCATATAATATGTGTAGAGTGTAATGACATTATTGAATTTGTAAGTGAT
>JADHTT010000017.1 GCA_016784825.1 Campylobacterales bacterium | reverse complement strand
CAACCATACAAGATGAGTAAAAGAGCTGGTAATGTAATTTTAATGAGTGACATTACATCTGAGATTGGTTCTGATGCACTAAGATTTATTTTCTTAACTAAAAAAAGTGATACACATTTAGAGTTTGATATTGATACATTAAAAAATAAAGATTCATCAAATCCTGTTTTTTATATCAATTATGCACATGCAAGAATAAATCAAATATTTAAAAAAGCGCAACTTTGTATAGAAGACGCAAAAGATTTAAAACTAAAAGATTTAGATGAAGATGCTACATCTTTATTATTTGAAGCACTACTTTTACCAAAAGTATTAAATGAAGCATTTGATAAAAGAGAAGTACATAAAGTGACTGAATATTTACATTCACTTGCTGCACTACTACATAAATTTTATAATGAAAATAAGATTGTAGGCTCTGATAATCAAGATAGCTATTTAAAAGTTCTATCTATGGTAGCTCTATCTATTAAAACTGGATTAAAATTATTAGGCATAGATGCCAAGGAGACAATGTAATGGGTCTAGGAGTTGGAATAGTAGGTTTACCAAATATTGGGAAATCAACAACTTTTAATGCTTTAACAAAAGCACAAAATGCAGAAGCACAAAATTATCCTTTTTGTACAATTGAACCAAATAAAGCAATTGTACCAGTACCAGACAAAAGACTAGATGAATTAGCCAAAATTGTTAGTCCAGAAAAGATTCAGCACTCTACAATTGATTTTGTAGATATTGCTGGACTTGTAAAGGGTGCATCTAAAGGTGAAGGTTTAGGAAATCAATTTTTATCTAATATTAGAGAAGTTGAAGTTATTTTACATATGGTAAGATGTTTTGAAGATGGTAATGTAGTACATGTTGAAGGTTCTGTAGATCCAATTAGAGATATTGAGATTATAGAGACAGAGCTTATCTATGCAGATTTAGCACAGCTTGAAAAGAAAATAGTAAAGCTTAAAAAAGAAGCAAAATTTGATAAAACTGCTGCTGCTAGACTAGATATAGCAAATGCACTTATGTCTCATCTTGAAGAATTAAACCCTGTATGTACTTTTGATCAAAATGATGATGAAAACTTTATTGACTTAGATAAAGAGCTTAGATTCTTATCAAATAAAGAGATTATCTATGGTGCAAATGTAGATGAAGATTCTTTAATGGAAGAAAATGACTATGTTAAAAAAGTTAAAGAGTATGCATCTTCTAAAGGGAATGATGTAGTTATGCTTTGTGCAAAAGTAGAAGAGGAATTAGTTGGTCTTGATGAAGATGAAGCAAAAGAGTTTTTGACGGACTTTGGTGTGACTGAATCAGGACTTGAAAAAATTATCCATACAGCATTTGATAAATTAGGATTACAATCTTATTTTACAGCTGGTGTGATGGAAGTGAGAGCTTGGACAATTCCAAAAGGATGTAAAGCTCCACAAGCTGCCGGTGTAATACACAACGACTTTGAAAGAGGATTTATCAAAGCAGAAGTTATTGCATATGAAGATTTTGTAACATGTGGCGGTGAATTAAAAGCAAAAGAGGCTGGAAAGCTAAGACTTGAAGGTAAAGAGTACATCGTACAAGATGGTGATCTTATGAACTTCAAATTTAATGTGAGCTAACGTTAAAAAAATGTGAATAGTTTCACATAATTAAACAACAATATTTCCGTGTAGGGAAGTTCTTATCTTCCCAAAAATCTTAGGTGTGCATCTCAATTTAGCGTGCCTATTTATATAATAAAAGGTAACAAATTGACAGATACAAAATTTAGCGACTTAGGATTAGCTCCTGACGTATTAAAAGCAATCGAAGAAGTAGGATATGATTCTCCATCACCAATTCAAGAAGGTATGATTCCATACGTACTTGATGGTAGAGATGTATTAGGACAAGCACAAACAGGAACTGGTAAAACAGCAGCATTTGCATTGCCTGTACTTTCAAGAATTGATTTAAATGTTAAAAAACCACAAGTACTAGTACTTGCACCTACAAGAGAGCTTGCTATTCAAGTAGCAGAGTCATTCCAAGGGTACTCAAAATATATGAAAGGTTTCCATGTATTACCAATATATGGTGGTCAAGATTATGGTATTCAATTAAGAGGACTTAAAAGAAATCCTCAAGTTATCGTAGGAACACCTGGTAGAGTTATGGATCATATTAAAAAAGGTACATTAGTTATTGATGAACTTCAAACTATGGTACTAGATGAAGCAGATGAGATGCTTAATATGGGATTCTTAGATGATGTTGAATGGGTACTTAAACATACTCCAGAAGATAGACAAATTGCACTTTTTAGTGCAACAATGCCTACAGCTATTAAAAAAATCACACAGAGATATTTAAATGATCCTGCAGAAGTAGTGATTAAATCAAAAGCTACAACAGCTAGTACTATTAGACAAAGATTCTGGATGGTAAGTGGTTTACATAAAGTAGATGCTCTTACAAGAATTTTAGAAGTTGAAGACTACGATGGAATTATTATCTTTACAAGAACAAAGTCTATGACTTTAGAGCTTGCTGACAAATTAAATGCTAGAGGTTATGCTGCAGCTGGACTTAATGGTGATATGAATCAAGCACAAAGAGAGAAGACAGTAAATCAACTTAAACAAGGTAAACTTGATATTTTAATTGGTACAGATATTGTAGCGCGTGGACTTGATATCAATAGAATTTCACATGTAATCAATTATGATATCCCTTATGATGCAGAATCTTATGTACATAGAATTGGACGAACAGGTAGAGCTGGTAAAAGTGGTGAAGCAATTTTATTTGTAGCACCACGTGAGCGAAATCTTTTAAGAATGATTGAAAGAGCTACTAAAAAACCAATTGAGAGAATGGAAATGCCTTCAACTGAAGATGTTAATGATACAAGAGTAGCAAAGTTTAAACAACAAATTACTGATGAACTTGCAAAAGAAGGTCTAGAGTATTACACTGCAATTGTTGAATCATACCAGCAAGAGCATAATATACCAGCAGAAGAGATTGCTGCTGCACTTGTAAGAATTGCTAGAAAAGGTGATCCATTAAGATTAAAAGATTTTAAAGAACAAAAAATTGATTATGATAATAATGGCAGCAATAGAGATTCAGAATTTTCAGAGCCAGCAATTAGAGATGGTTTCAAAAGATTTAGAGTATCAGTTGGTGAAAAAGATAGAATTAAGCCAGGTAATATTGTAGGTGCTATTGCTAATGAAGCTAAAATTGATGCAAATGATATTGCAAAAATTGCTATTTATAATACATTCTCAACAGTAGATTTACCTGAAGATATTTCAGATGAAAAATTAAATATCTTAAAATCTGTACAAGTATCAGGAAGACCGTTAGATATAAAAGATGCTATTCCTGGTGAAGCTGCTGGACAATCAAGAGGTCGAGGTGGTCGAGGTCGTGATGGTGGCCGAGGAAGAGATAGAGACGGCGGAGGTCGAGGTAGAAGCCGTGATGGTGGTGGTCGAGGTCGTGATGGTGGCCGAGGAAGAGATAGAGACGGCGGAGGTCGAGGTAGAAGCCGTGATGGTGGTGGTCGAGGTCGTGATGGTGGTCGAGGTAGAAGAAGAGACTAATGAAAATTCTAGTAGTAGAAGATGATGAAAATATCATATCTCTTTTAAAGCGTGGCTTTGAAGAGGATGGATTCATTGTTGATACTGCTAGTGATGGAGAGGATGGAGAGTATCTAGCCTCTGTTAATAAGTATGATGTTATCATCCTAGATTGGATGTTACCATCGAAAAGTGGTATTGATATCTTATCAAGCCTAAGAGATAAAAGCATCTCAACTCCTACTATTATGCTGACAGCTAAATCAGATATTGATGATAAAGTATCAGCACTTTGTCTTGGTGCAGATGACTATCTATCTAAGCCATTTAGCTTTAAAGAATTAAGCGCAAGAGTACAAGCTTTATATAGAAGAACTATATCTTCAGCTCATAATACAATAGAAATTAAAGATATCACTATTGATATTGATTTAAAATCTGTTAAAAAAGCTAATCAAGATATAGCATTAACACAAAAAGAGTATGAACTACTCTTGTTTTTAATTAAACATAAAAATGGCGTTGTATCAAATAGTATGATTGAAGATCAACTATGGAATGATGAAACATATATTAATAGTAATGTAATTCAAGTAACTATATACAACCTTAGAAAAAAAATAGGTAAAGAATATATTAAAAGTTCTAGAGGTTTAGGGTATACAATAAATGTTTAAAAGTCTTAAGCGAAAAGTTTTATTCTATTTTGCTACAGCAACATTATTTTTATTAGTACTTTTTAATACTGCAATTTATTATTTTTTTGAACAAAATACAAAACTATCTATTCAAAATAAGCTTTATGATAAAGCTGTATTTATTAATAAAAATATTATTAATAATGTATCTGTTGATAAACTATTTGAAGATGAACAGTTAAAATCGCTTGATGTTGCAATTATCAAGGATAATAAAATAATATATAACAAGGGAAATATAGATTTTAATAATTATATAGAATTTATTAAAAAAGATGATTCATTTTTTGTATTTAAAGAAAATGGTAGTTTAAATGGTATGTATGTTTTAAGGGTATCTAATCCATTTCAAGGTGCAATTTTATTCTATCAATATAGTGTAGATAAACAAATAAATCATGAATTTGATCAAATTAAACATATTCTAATGATACTTGAGCCATTACTATTTATTGTTTTATTATTTTTTGCCAATGGATTAGTCAATAAAATTTTAAGATCTATAAACAATATTACAAAAACAGCTAATAAAATATATGTTACAGATCTATCTGGGCAAATCCCTTCGTCTGAATATGATGATGAGGTTCAGGATCTTGTTGATTCATTTAATAAGATGATAAGTCGTTTAAAATATGGAATAGAGCATTTAGAACAGTTTAATAGTGATGTATCACATGAATTAAAGACACCACTTACAGTTATTAGAGGAGAGATTGAGATAGCTCTTAATAAGACTAGAGATACGCAGTATTATGAAAAGTCTTTGAAAACTATTGAGCAAGAAACATTATCTATACAAGAGATAGTTGATAATCTACTCTTAATGACAAAATATACAAAAGAAAACATATCTCAAACCTTTGAGACAATTAATCTTGATTCTATTTTATTAGATACGATTGATAAGCATAAGAGTTCTATTAAGCAGAAGAATATAAAAGTTAATATTGATAAACTTGAATCGATTAGTATAACAGCTAATCCAACTTTAATAGCAACTATTTTTTCAAATTTAATAGATAATTCTATTAAGTATACACCTAATGATAAAAATATTACGATATCGCTTTATAATGAAAATGATAAAGTTTATTTTATTATAGAAGATGAAGGTATTGGTATAGCTAAATCAGATTTATCAAAGATAATGACTAGATTTTATCGTGTTGATGAATCAAGAAATAAAAAAATTAAAGGTTTTGGACTTGGACTTAGTATTGTTCAAAATAGTGTAGACTTACATAATGGAAATATTGAAATTCAATCAGAAGAGAATCAAGGTACAAAAATTACAATAATATTATGAAAATTAATATAATTTCATTTTCATTTCATTTTCATCTCTTATAATTCTATTATGAAATTTAACGGTGCGAACGTAAGAAAATAAAAAAGAGCTGCTTTTTCCTTGTGCAGCTCTTTTTTATTTTTAATTTCAAAGCAATTATGATAAGATTGCTTCAGAGGTGCCCTTATGAATAAAATTTTAATAGCCTTTTTTCTAGCAATAGTTGGATTCTTTTTTTCACAAATTATTTTTTCAGTACAGCATTCTATTTTAATATCAATAGTTATATTATTAGTAGCACTATGGACAAATGAAGCATTACCTTTAGGTATAGTATCATTATTACCAATTTTGCTATTCCCTATATTTGATATTGCATCCACAAATGCAACAGCAGCTAATTATTCTAAATCGATAATATTTTTATTTTTAGGTGGTTTTATGATAGCTATTGCCACTCAAAAAATAGACTTGCATAAAGTGATTGCTCATAAGCTTTTGTCTATATTCCCGTCAACTCCTAGAGGTATGATATATTCGCTTGCAATTACAGCAGCCTTACTTAGTACACTTATATCAAATACAACAACAGCATTACTATTAATACCTATTGGTTTATATTTGGCAGATAATCTTAAATTAAAGATGAGACTAGTGCTTGCCGTAGCTTATGGATCTAGCTTAGGTGGTATAATGACACCAATTGGTACGGCTCCAAATTTATTGTTATTAGGTTTTTTGGAATCTAATAATTTAGAAACAATATCTTTTGTAAAATGGATGGCATTAACTATGCCTGTAGCTGGTATTATGCTTTTAGTGATACCATACTTATTATCTTTAGGAGTTAAAGATATTAAATTAGATCAAGACTTAGAGGTGTTACCATCAATTAATAGTGAACAAAAAAGATTATTATATATCTTAGGTGCTTTAGCAGTAACATTATTGCTTAATTCTCCAATTGAGCCATTGTATAGTGGATTAGGGCTAAATGAAAAAGGGATTTTACTTGGATTTGGACTTTTAATGTTTATGCCAAATATAGGATTTTTACAGTGGGAAGATAGCAAAAATATACCATATGAAATTATTTTTCTTTTTGGAGCAGGTTTTAGTATAGCTATGGCATTTTCTACAACAGGATTAGCTTCAAATATTGCAAATCAATTGTTAGCAATTACATCTTTTTCTACTCTTTTATTAATTTTAATCACAGCCACATTGATTACGTTTACCACAGAAATAACATCAAATACAGCACTTACATCAATTGCCCTACCTATAATTTATTCACTAGCACAAGCTAGTAGTATCGATACTTCACTTTTATTAATGGTAGCAACTGTTTGTGCTAGTTATGCATTTATGCTTCCTATTGCTACACCACCAAATGCAATAGCTATGAGCAGTGGAGTGATTAAAGTAAAAGATATGGTTAAGATTGGTTTTGTCTTTAATATAATAGGAATTTTAGTTATTACATTTATTGCATTGGTTTTTTGGCAATATAACATATAAGGCTTATATGCCTTGAAGTAAGATATTCCAAATATAATCAATCTCTTCATCATCAAGTTCAATTGAACTTTGTTCTTCAAAAAGGGTTTGAATTTGTTTAAAATTAAAGCTCTTACTATAGCTACATTTTGGATGAGTAGGAAGCATACTTCTTACAAGTGCAATATTGTCTTGTATAGGTTGTTCACATAGTAGACATTCATAATGTGTATGTAGTCTACCTTCATACTCTAATAGTTGAATATATCCTTCTAAAATAGCTCTATTTACATTTTGTTTTACTATTTTGTGTACAAGATTATCTAGAAGATTAAAATAGAAACTATCAATTTCATCTATACCTTTTAGATGTAAATAAAAAAGTTTTAAAAATCTTTGCCAATTATATAGTTTTTGTTTATCAAGTATCCATGGGAAACTTAATTGTATTACATCTTTTAGTCTAGGAATTGTACTTTTTAGATTTGATTCAAGCTCAAAATCTATTTTATATCCAATATTTATATGAGAGTGTCTAGCACCATAAAATCTATAAGTGGTAAGTATCTCATTAGATGTAAGTATTGTGACTATTAAATCATCATCTCTTACTGGTTTAAAGTCAATTATATAGCCTTGCAAGTAAAATACTCTTTCTATTTACTTTGAGAGATTAGAACATCCTCAATCATCTTATCTAGATCACCATCTAGTATTGCATCAATATTTGAATACCCTATACCACTTCTTGTATCTTTGACTTGTTGATATGGTTGCATTACATAGGATCGTATTTGATGTCCCCAACCAATTTCAGATTTTGCTACACCATTTTTTTCAGCCATTTGTTTTTCAAGTTCAAGTTCATAAAGCCTTGACTTTAACATTTTCATAGCACTTGCTTTATTTTTGTGTTGAGATCTATCATTTTGACATTGAACAACAACACCAGATTCAATATGGGTAATTCGTATTGCTGATTCTGTTTTATTTACATGCTGTCCACCAGCACCACTTGCTCTATATGTATCTATTCTAATATCTTTATCTTCTATCTCAATATCAATATTGTCATCAACTTCTGGTGATACCATCACTGATGCAAATGAGGTATGTCTTTTTGCATTTGAATCAAATGGTGATATTCTTACTAGTCTATGTATTCCATTTTCAGCTTTTAGATAGCCATATGCATTGATACCAGATACTATAAAAGATACATCTTTGATACCAGCTTCATCTCCTGCTTGATAATCTAGCAATTCTACTTTGAAGCCTTTTCTTTCAGCCCATCTAAGATACATTCTGTAAAGCATATGTGCCCAGTCACAACTCTCTGTCCCACCAGCTCCAGGATGTACAGATACAATAGCATTAGATCCATCGTCATCGCCACTAAGCATAACTTCTATTTCTGTTTTTTGTATAATATTATCTAATTGCTCTGCTTCTTCAAAAAGAGTTTCTATAGTCTCATCATCACCTTCATCATTTGCCATCTCATAAAGATCATTAGCATCATTTAGTGTTTCATTTGCTCGCTTAAATTTATTTAGTCTACTTAAAAGTCTATTTTTTTCTTGACCTATTTTACTTGCTTTTTCTTGATCAGACCAAAAGTCAGGGTCTTGTTCAATTTGCTCTATCTCTTCTAATCTAGATTTAATCTCATCTGGTTTTAATATAGATTCAATATTTTGTAATTTTTGATTTAAAGTTTTTAAAAGTTCTGTATATTCATAATTATCCATAAAGCTATTGTATAGTAATTTTAGTTAAAAACGGTAGAATATAAAGAGGTGTTTTAATGTCAAATCAAATATATAAGATTTATAGAGTTTTATATAAATCTTACGGTTCCCAAGGATGGTGGCCTATACAATCATATCAAAAAGACAATGGTTATCATAAAAATGATTTTACTTTTCCAAGAGATGATGCTGAGGTATTTGAGGTGTGTATAGGTTCAATTCTTACTCAAAATACAGCTTTTAATTCAGTGGTAGAAACTTTAAAAAATTTGACTAGATTGCATTTAATAAATGCCAAAAATATATTAGCAGTTGATATAGATATTTTAAAAGAGGCTATACGACCATCTGGATATTATAATCAAAAAGCTTCTTATATAATAAATTTCACTAAGTTTTTTATATCTTTAGAAGGTAATACTCCTACAAGAGATGAACTTTTAAATATAAAAGGTATAGGAGAGGAAACAGCTGATTCAATACTGCTATATGGCTATAAGCAAACACAAATGAAAGTAGATGCATAT
>JADHTT010000016.1 GCA_016784825.1 Campylobacterales bacterium | reverse complement strand
AACTAAAGTAATTTTTGAAGATGATGATATCATTGCTGTAGATAAACCTGCTTTTGAAACTGCAGAACAAGTAAGTAAATCATTTCCACATGCAATACTTTTAAATAGATTAGATAAAGAGACAAGTGGTGTAATGCTATTTGCCAAAAATGAAGAGTTTAGAAGAAAAGCTATCAAAGAATTTAAACAAAACAAAGTTTATAAAGAATATGTAGCAATTGTAGAAGGGAAAGTAGCAGAAGAAGAGGTAATTGATCAACCAATTATTACACACAAAGGTAAGGTTGCTAGAAGTAAAATTGATCTTGAACTTGGTAAACCAGCAAAAACAACAATAATACCTATGTTTATAGAGGGTAATAAATCAAAAATAAAAGTTGTAATTGAGCATGGACGAACTCATCAAATTAGAGTACACCTTGCAAGTATAAAATTTCCTATATTAGGTGATGCACAATATGGTAAAACATCTTCTCATACAAATAGAATGCTACTTCATTCTAAAAAGACTGAGCTTCTTGGATACACATTTGTAGCTAAAGAACCAAAAGAATTTAATAGATTCGGATTTTAATTAGAAGATAATACCTTATCAATTCTCTGAAGCAGATCAAGCATATCATCTGCTTCTATGTATCCTTTATGCCAATATATCATATTCTCATTTTGTTGGTCAATCAAAAATACTGATGGTACTACATTAGGTGCATATATACTTGGTAATGTCCAATTGTCTTTAGCCATTGTTACAAAAATAAATTTTTCATTTATATACTTGATAACTCTTTGATCTTGTAGGGTATTTTCTTTTAGTTTTTTACACCAAGGACATCCATCCCTATAAACATATAATAAGATATTTTTTTTACTCTCTTGTGCTATTTGAATAATCTTATCATAATCATCTGCGGGGTTAAAGTTTAGACTATTCGCCCCTAAGTGCGACATAATAATAGTAATACAAAATACTATATTAAATATAAATTTACTGAGTATCATCTTTAATCCTTAGAGTTTATTTTAAGTATATTTTAAGATAAAAATATTTAACTATCCCTTAAATAAGGGCTTTTTATATTTTTGAAACTTACATTAAGTTTAAATCAAGCAAATTTAATATATAATCCCAAACTTTAAAATATAGGAGAAGATTAATTGTTTGAAGTATTAACAGGTGGCTTTAAAAATATTGTAAATAAAATTAGACATCAAGATGATGCTAGCTCACTAAAAAAAGCAACAACTGAACTTAGAAAATCACTTTTAAAATCAGATGTACATCATAAAACTACAAAACAATTAGTATCTGCTATAGAATCTGATACCAAACATAATGGTATTGGTCAAGATAGCTTTATTAAAGCATTACAAAAAAACCTAACAGATATTTTAACAACATCTGGAAACCAAGGTTTTGTATATGCTTCAACACCATTAACTACAATTCTAATGACTGGTCTTCAAGGTAGTGGTAAAACAACTACAACTGGTAAATTGGCATTAAATCTAAAGCAAAAAAATAAAAAAGTTTTAATAGCTGCTGCTGACTTACAAAGACTTGCGGCGGTTGAACAATTAAAACAAATTGGTGAGCAGATTGAAGTTGATGTATATTTCGATGACAATGAGACAAATCCAGTAAAAATTGCACAGGCTGCTAAAAAGAAAGCCGAAGATGGGCTTTATGATGTACTACTAGTGGATACAGCTGGTCGTCTAGCAATTGATACTGAACTAATGTCACAACTAGAAGATGTTAAAAAAGCGGTAAATCCTGATGAAATTTTCTATGTGGCAGATTCACTAACAGGTCATGATGCTACTAAAACTGCAACATCATTTAAAGAACAAATTGGTATAGATGGTGTAATACTAACAAAATTTGATGGAGATACGAAAGGTGGTGTGGCACTTTCTATTGCACATCAAGTTGAAGTACCATTAAGATTTGTAGGTACTGGTGAAAAGATGCCAGACCTTGAAGTATTTATCCCAGAAAGAATTGTATCAAGACTTATGGGTGCTGGAGACATTGAAGGTCTTGCTGAAAAAACTTCTACTGTTATTGACCAGAAAAAAGCAAAAGAAGTAACGAAGAAAATTAAAAAAGGTGAGTTTAATTTTAATGACTTCTTAGATCAACTTGAGATGATGAAAAAACTAGGTTCTATGAAATCTATTATGTCTATGATTCCAGGAATGAATAAAATGGCTAGTCAATTAGGTGATATGGACCTTGAAAACTCAGGTGAAATAGTAAGAATTAAAGCTCTTATATCATCAATGACTCCAAAAGAAAGAGAAACACCATCTATTATTAACCTTAGTAGAAAAAGAAGATTAGCTACTGGTGCTGGCCTATCAGAAGTACAAGTAAATAAAATACTTAAACAATTTAAAAATGCTGCTAAGATGGCTAAAAAGCTATCTGGTAAAGGTGGTAAAGGGATGCAACAAATGTTATCACAAATGGGTAATGCAGGGGCAGGAATACCATCGGGGCTTGGTCGATAAGACTTAAGATCAACACTTAAGTGTTAAGTGGTAAATACTATATTTATAGTCTTTACCACTTAACATAATAAGTTAAAAATATAAAAGGAAAGAAAATATGACAACAATTAGACTTACAAGAATGGGTAGAAAGAAAAAGCCATTTTACAGAATCGTAGTTACAGATAGTAGAAAAAGAAGAGATTCAGGTTGGATCGAATCAATTGGTTACTACAACCCAGTAGTTGAGCCAAAAGTACTTAAAATTGATGAAGATAGACTTGACCACTGGTTAAGCGTTGGTGCTCAAATGAGTAGCAAAGTTAAAAAAATCACTGGAAAATAATCCTAGATGATTACTCAATTTGTTCAGGATTATGCAAGATTAATTGTTGCTAATCCTGACGATGTTACTGTTGAAATAGAACATGAAAATGATACATTTGCACTTATTACAGTAACTGCTCACCAAGATGATATTCGTAAGCTTATTGGTAAAAATGGTAATATGATCGCTGCTATAAAAACTGTAATTAATGGTTGCAAAGCAAAAGATGGTATATCTTATAAAATACAAATAAATGCAAGATAAAATTTATATTGCAAAGATCGGTAAAACGGTCGGACTTCATGGTGAACTAAAACTTCACTTAGACACAGACTTCCCAGAACAGTTTAAAAAAGATGCTACATTTACACTATCAAATAATACAACAGTTACTATAGAAAGTTATAATAAAAAAAGAGATGTAGTAAAGTTTAAAGACTTTGATAATTGCGATATAGCTAGAAAGTTAATAAACAAAGAAGTGTTTACAACTACAGAAGATTCAAAAGCAATATGTAATTTATCAAACAAACAATTCTTCTGGTTTGATATTATAGATAGTATAATTATTGATGCAGATACTACATTAGGTAGAGTAAAAGATATCCATAGATATGGAGATACTGACTATCTTGAGATAGCTACAACTAAAGAATTAATACAAAAAGATCTACCAAAAACATTTATGATCCCTTATGTTGATCAATATATTTTAAGTGTTGATACTACAACAAAAACTCTACAAACTTCAAAAGCAATTGAAATACTAGAAAATAGCTAGACTATATTTTATAGCCTAACTCCTTTAATCGTTCTACTAATGGTGGATGAGAATAGTAAAAAAATATATAAATTGGATGAGATAATGGAAATGACTTATTTTCATTTGCTAATTTCAATAGTGCATTTACAAGATCATCTTTACTACTTAAGTTAGATCCAAATTCATCAGCAGCATATTCATTGTGTCTACTAATTAATGATATTAATGGCATTAAGAAAAAGGACAATATTGGACTAAACATCATAAATACTAGTATTATTGCATATGGTTCATTTGATAAATGCATTTGTAAAAATAATTCATCAGGAAGATTTCCAAAGATTGCAAAAAATATAAACATCACTACACCCATAATACCTATATTCTTTAAAATATCACCATTTTTAAAATGACCCAATTCATGTCCAAGGACAGCTAGAAGTTCATTATGAGATAACTTCTGTACTAGCGTATCAAATAGTACTACTCTTTTTGTAGAACCTAGACCACCAAAATATGCATTTAATCTATTATCTCTTTTACTAGCATCTACACTAAATACTCCACTTGATTTAAATCCAACTTCGTCAAGTAGTTTCTCTATTTTAGATTCAAGTTCTTCATCTTTTAACTTTTCAAATTTATCAAACATCTTATCACGCACAAGTGGATAAACCATATTAATCACTAATATTACAGCAAATATAAATACAAATCCATATATCCACCATGACTCAAAATTTTCTATTATTAAGCTAATAGCAGCAATCACACCACTACCAAATATTAAAAATAATATTCCTGTTTTGATTGTATCTTTAATATATAAAGATGGTGTCATATTAGAGAAGCCATATTTTTTATCTAATTTAAATGTACTATATAGCTCAAATGGTAATCCTAAAATCCAATTTATTATTATAAATAGATCTATAAATACTACTGCTTTTTGCCATCCTATTAATGAACCTGTTGCACTATCTAAAAACTGTAATCCAAAACCAATCCATATAAAGAACAATACAAAATCATATATTGTTGATAATAAAGCTAAATTTTGACTTTCAACGGCATAATTCCCTGCCTCTTCAAATTTAGACTCTTCTAAAATCACCGCTTTTTGTTTTTTTGCATCTTTTACATATGCTATTTGCATAAATGATGTATATACTGATACTAAAAAATATATACAATATCCTATAACTGCTATACTTAACATAGTTAACTTCCTAATTCTTTTCTTTTAATTCTTGAAATATTTTTTTAAATTTCTTTACTATTTTTTTATCATCGGTGATATATACCACCTCTAAATTTTCGTCAAATGATTCTTTTTTCCAATTTGCACTACCAAATACTATAGTTTTATTATCAAATAATGCTGCTTTAATATGTAGTTTTTTATCAAAAGTTTTATATTTAATAAAATCTATCTTAGATTCTTTTGCTTTCTTACTATCTAGATATAAATTTATATCAATATCTCTTTTAGATGCTCTTTTTAATGCTTTTATAAATTTCTTATATTTGAAATTATACATAGCAATATCAATACTACTTGTACTGTTATCAAAAAGATGAACTATTTGCTTCTGTACTTTCTTTGTATCTTTAGGCAATAGATATACTTCATCCATTGCGCAAGATGGCACTACAAAAACTAGTGCAAGAAGTACAAAAAGTCTAGAAAGGTATCGCAGCATCAGCTACATCTCCAATATCTGTAATAGTATCTCCAACTACATCTGGAGCAATCACATTGACAACTGCACCTGTCACCCTAAATGGTAATGCAACAACATCACCAACTATACATCCACTAAATAATACTGCTACTACCGTACAAAGTACTATATGTTTTATATTTTTCAATATCACTTCCTAATTATTTTTGTCATTTTACTGTATAATATATACAATACTTATAAAAGGGATATAATGGAATTAAATACTCATCTAAAACTAAATAATGATATCAATGGTAAAGTTATAGAATTAAAGCCTGCTTACTCAAAAGTGGAATTAATTACAAAAGATTTTATGGTAGCGGATTGTCAAGGCTTAATACATGGTGGTTTTGCATTTTGTGCCGCAGATTTTGCTGCTATGGCTGCGGTGAATGATCCATATGTTGTATTAGCTAAAAGTGAGACTAAGTTTTTAGCACCAGTACAACTAGGTGATACAATTATCTTTGAAGCTAATATTATTAATAATGATGGTATTAAAAATAGTATTGAAGTTATAGGTAATGTAAATGAAAAGGCTGTGTTTAAAGGTTTATTCTATACTGCTACTTTAACAAAGCATATTCTAAACAAAGAAGTATAAATAGATAATTATATACATTAAAAAAGCCCCTACTTGAGGGGCTTTCATTTTGCTATCAACTAACTACACAATGGTGCGGATGAGAGGACTCGAACCTCCACACCGTTAGGCACCAGATCCTAAGTCTGGCGTGTCTACCAATTTCACCACATCCGCATAAATGTAGTTAATTGATAACAAAAAAATGGTACTCCCTACACGATTCGAACGTGTGACCTACGCCTTAGAAGGGCGTTGCTCTATCCAGCTGAGCTAAGGAAGCATATATTTGGAATTATATCATTAAAAACTTAAAATGGGGTAAGTAACCGGAATCGAACCGGCGACCTTCTGAACCACAACCAGACGCTCTAACCGACTGAGCTATACCTACCATGAAAATCGTTTCTAACATATAAAAAATTTAAATAAAAGTGGTCGGAGCGAGAGGGTTCGAACCTCCGACCCCCTGGTCCCAAACCAGGTGCGCTACCAGGCTGCGCTACGCTCCGACATACATTACTTAAATGTGGATGGAATTGTACTTTATTTTCCTTTATTTGTCAAGGGTAAATTGAGTAAATTTTAAATTTTATCTTTTTTCGACTCTTTATAGCTAATATATAAAACCATTACTATACTTAAGTCTATTAATACATCTGCCAAATTAAAAATTGCAAAATCAAATTTACAATGCCAATAAACATAGTCTACTACACCTATGTGGATAAATCTATCATAAATATTACTTATTGCTCCTGATAAAAATAACGCAATAGGAATGTAATATTGTATAAATATATCTTTGTTATTTATTAAATATATTATTATTCCAGTTACAAGTAATATTTGAATATATTTCAAATATGACGCTAAAAAGGCAAACATTGAAAATGCTACACCTTTATTATATGCTAGCACTAAAGATATACAATCACTATGCCACACAAAACCATCTACAAAAATAGATTTAATATATTGATCTACAATTACAGATACAATAAATATTGCTACTACAATATAAAGTTTTTTTAGCATAGTTTTTGTTTTATAAATTCTACCAAGCTGTTCATACACTCTTGTACATCTTTTTCATTTGAGCCTTCAAGAAGTAATCTTATCTTATTTTCTGTACCAGAATATCTAATCAAATCTCGTAAACCTTTTTCTCTAAATTCATTTAATAGCTCTTCTAAGCCATCTATTTGATCTAAAGGCTTCTTCTCTTCTACAATTAGATTTTTTAGAATTTGAGGAGACAATTCAAATGGATTTAAAACTTCGCTAGCTTTTTTGCCACTTTGGATAATCATAGCTAGCACCTGCAAAGCAGAAGCCAAACCATCACCAGTTTTGGCTACATCGCTAAATATAATATGTCCACTTTGTTCACCACCAAAATTGATCCCTTTATCCTTCATAACTTCCAGAACATACTTATCTCCAACATTAGATCTAAAAAGTTCTATACCATTATCTTTTAAATAGTTTTCAAGTGATATATTACTCATAACAGTTGCGACACATGCTTTTGACGGAAGTTTATTTTGATTATTTAAAGACACAGCCATAGCACCTATTAACTTATCGCCATCAATAGTATCACCATTTTCATCTACGACTACTAGTCTATCAGCATCACCATCTAATGCTATACCAATATCTGCTCTAAATTCTTTTACTTGCTTAGCAAGTTTTTGTGGATGTAATGCACCACTTCCATCGTTTATATTAAACCCGTCTGGTTTATCATTTATCACAATTAAATCAGCACCAAGCTCCTCAAAAATTGTTGGACCAACTTTATAAGCAGCACCATTAGCACAATCTAATACAATTCTTAGTCCTTCTAAATTCATACCTGTAGGCAAAGAACTTTTAATAGATACAATATATCTTCCAATTACATCATCAATTCTTTTTGCTTTACCAATATTTTTATCTGTTACTTGAGATGAAATTAAAAGCTTTGTATCATAATATATCTTTTCTATTTCATTCTCAATATCTACACTTAGCTTATCACCCTTACAATTGAAAAACTTTACACCATTATCTTCAAAAGAATTATGTGACGCACTTAACATAATACCTGCATCACATCTCATTGATTCAGTTAAATAAGCAATAGCAGGTGTAGGCATTGGACCTATTTGTATTACATCAAACCCTACAGATGTAAGACCAGATACGAGTGCATTTTCTATCATATATCCACTTCTTCTTGTATCTTTACCAAGAAGGATTTTCCCTCTTTTAGCTCTTGAGTTATTTTTAAAATAAACACCAACTGCTTGAGCAAGCTTCAATGCTGTTATAGCATCAAGGAAAGTACCAGCCTTTCCTCTAATGCCATCAGTTCCAAATAATTTTTGCATCTATTAAGTACCCCTATATCTAATTAATTATGTGATTATAACATAATAAGTTGTTAATGATATGACATAATTAGAAACTTTAACCAAAGCTTAGTTTAAGCACTATTTAAGTACCATTCCGAACAAAATTATAAATAATACTAAGGATTAGCAATATGGCAAACCATAAATCAGCTGCAAAAAGAGCTAAACAAACTCTTGTTAAAACAGAGAGAAACAGATTCTACAAAGCAAGAATCAAAAACATTACAAAAGATGTATTAGAAGCTATAGAAGCAAATGATACTACTAAAGCTGCAGAATCAATGAAAACTGCAAACAAATACTTCCACCACTGCGTAAGTAGAGGAATCTTAAAAAAAGAAACTGCTGCTAGAAAAGTAAGTAGACTACAAGTAAAAGTTAACGCACTTTAATCACCTTTCTTTTTATCTAGCTATTGTATAAATAGCTAGATAAACACTTATATATCCCAACACTAGGCAAATTTATGCTACAACAACAATTACAATCTTTCATAGATAGATATAATGAACTTACAGATCTAATAGTTTCTCCAGAAGTTATGTCAGATATTAAAAGAATGACTGCACTAGCAAAGGAACAATCAAGTATTAAAAAAATTGTTGATGCTGCACATGAATACAATCAAATTATTTCAGACATTGATGATAATAAATCTATGCTTGACGATCCTGAATTAGGGGAGCTTGCAAAAGAGGAATTAAAAGAATTAGAGTCTAGAAAGCCAGAATTAGAAGAAGAGATTAAACTTCTTATGCTTCCAAAAGATCCTAATGACGATAAAAATATATTTATTGAACTTAGAGCTGGTGCAGGTGGAGATGAAGCAGGACTATTTGTTGCTGATCTTTTTAGAACATATATTAAATTTGCGGAAAATCAAGGTTGGAAAACTGAGATAATGAACTCAAGTGAGTCTGAAGCTGGCGGATTTAAAGAGATGGTTTTCCTTGTAAAAGGTGAATCTGTTTATTCTAAGATGAAATTTGAATCAGGTGTTCATAGAGTTCAAAGAGTACCAGCAACTGAAACTCAAGGTAGAGTACATACTTCTGCTATTACAGTTGCTATTATTCCTGAGGT